>JASFHE010000369.1:0-6825 GCA_050123415.1 Desulfobacteraceae bacterium
TCACGCAACACTCGGTACGGGCTGCTGGCTAGGCTTTACCCGATAAAGACTTCCTGTCATGCTCTTAATACTTGAGTGTGACAGGGCACTCTATAAGAAGCACCAAGCTGCGCTTGGCGCACTAACGATTAACTAACGAGCACGCGGTGCGCACCACCATAAGATTGTTTAAAGTATGACTGCCGATAACCTTTAATGACTGATTCGGCAAGATAGTAGCGTGTCACGTTGAGTGACAGGTTGTGTGGTTTTATAACTACTTTGAAAACCAACCATTATGATTGTTATCTGCATTTATATTGATTTAATAACTCAATTTTTAAATCATCAAAATTATCAATACGTTTTGGAATGAATAATATTTTATTGCGACCTTGAGTGTTGATTAAAATTCCGTTATTTTTTTCAATAATTTTTTTAATAGAACTAAAAAGTATTCTGACATCATGAGTATCAGCATTTAATTGGACAATAGCATCATTGGTGATTTCAAACCTCAAAGTTTTTAATTTTGATATTTTAGTTTTAATTATATTTTTTGAAATAAAATATGAAATAAGCAAAGCTACAACGAATGAAAAAATTAAAATACCTTTTTCAAGAAGGCTTGATACTAAAAATAGACCAATAGGGAAAAAGCAAACTACTGTGATAATAGGAAATGCCAAAGCCAAAGCCAATTGACGCTTCATTGAGATAATTGTTTCATTTGAGTACTTGTATGTTTTCATGATTACCTTAATTAAAAATTATCGTGACACACAACGGCCAGCTTACCAGCCCCGCCGCGATTTACGCAACAAGCAAGGTACCCTCCGGGGTCTGGTAGAGCGACATGTTAGATTAATAATGGTGCTTACTCGCTAAATATTTAATGAATTTATTTTTCTTGATAAAGGGAATTCATGCCATTCTACAATGTAAATTTGGCCACCAGATTTTGGTCTTCGAATAGTAATCTTTTTTTCTCCCTTACCATCTTGTCCGCATTTGTTAAGTAATGTTATCGCTTCTTGTGGATTTAATATCAGACAGCTAACTTCATTCAATTCCCGCATTAGAATTACAAGATACTGATTATACCAATTTTTCCATTCGGTTTGTGGTACCCCATAGAACCATTGAGATAGTTTAACACTAAAATTAGAGTACAATGCAAATGCAGTAATGTCATTGAAAATTAATTTTCTGCCTTTCAATTGATATGAACCCCAGTCAGGTTTTAAAAAATCACCTAATGCTAACCTACACCGCCTTCCCCATGCTGTAGATGTCAAAACGATGCCCCTTTCTGTATTAAAGGTAATATCATTTCTTATGAAGCACTATATTTTACAATCCTATCCAATCTAGTCGAGTAGAGCACAGGCGCGCTTGATCTAAGGTGGAGGTTACCGAATCACGTACTCTTTCGATATGTACGGCGGGTTCCTAGTTCCACCATCATCCACGTTTCCTGCACCCTCTCTAAGATTCCGGACATCGGGTTTTCCCCAGTACGGCTCCAAAAACAGGTAGTACAGATATAGCCTTCTGTCACTTGCTCAACCCTTAAGCTCTACCCCGCATACAGGCCTTACAAATGCATTTACTATATCCTTAGCCTCGATCATAAGCAATGTCATTATAGCAACAACACCGTTTCTGCCGTCTCCAGCAGTGCCTTACGTTTGCATCAGCCTGTTTATAGTCACCCGCTGGAAGCCGTTACCTCCCCGCCAGTATTGTGACACTCAGGCTCATTAACCTAGTTTCTCTCAGCTCCTGTTTCCAGAGGTCCTTTGCTAGGAGAGGTTATTCTGTCCGTCTCCATCATCGCTCTTACGACCTCATCCGCCAATCTGTTAGAATCCTTTCGACTTCAGATTTCAACCCTTATACGAAAGGTCTCTGGCATTCAAGGATAGTTCCTGCCTATCTAACAGACCTTCCCCAATTTACTCCACGCCTCCTTCCTTACATGCCGCCATCCTTACCCCGACGGGCCGTTTTGTTGCTCTTGTCTGTTTCTTCACAAAACGCTTCGGTCTTCGCCCAAAACGTAAAGGCTCGACACCCGCACCTATGTCCACGCCATTTTCCATCCCGCTTTCGCGTGAAGGACACGTAAGCTCACGAGGCTGCAATGTTCGCTTTATGCTACGGCCTGCAAAGTTGTTCGCCCCACCGAAATGGCCCCCTCCACTTTCGTGAGGGTCTGGGTACTTTTACTTCCGAGCTTTCCCTCATTCGGTCGCCCTCCTGAGAGTCGGATATAACTACCTGGGTGTACAGACAATTCCCAGGGTGGGACTTTCACCCACTGGATTCGCAGCATTATGGGCTGCGCACGCCCTGCATTACAGGCATGCGGTGCCTACCTTTAAAGATTATTTAGTTTAATAAATTCCGCGAACCTCTAAAGCCTGATTCGGCGAGATAGTAGCATGTCCTTGTAGATGCTGATGTTAGCACATCTTTTTTATATTTAATCTAATCCGGATACTCTCCGTGTTCATAAATATAGTCAAAAACCTCTAACGATTCCTCTTTTACTTGTTTTGCGGAAAGATCTTCGCCATTTTCTTTCGCATTGATTTGACATACTTCAACGTATAGATCCTTCGCACATGTGAGTAATGTTTCTTTTAGTGCTTCATTTTCTGATTTGGAAATATCATATAGACTTATGTGATTATTAATTGCTTCTATAACCTTTTTGATAAGTGGAATGTACTCAGTATCATCCATTGTAATCTCTTCATAATAGTCGTGAAGTTGTTTAATTATTTCCTTTCCAATTCCTTCTGCTATATTTATTTCTGTCATTTATTTTCATCGCTCCAATAATAGTATGTTGTTTCTTATATTGATAAAGTGCTAACGCCTCAAATAACCAGACGGGCGGTTTATAATTATTGATATTTGCAAACATCAATCGCTGCTTTGATGCACTCAACTTCGATCTGGCAAGAGAGTAGCCCGGTCTGAGTTAATTTGAATGTTATGTTTTATTTCATTGCCTCTGGTACTAAATCTGGATGATTGTCATGAATTGGCTTTATTAATATGTAATCAATTTCACCAATAAAAATACCTGCGCTTTGTTTAAAGCTTTCATACTCTTCAGGTTTACATTTCCTTTGAGCAATCAATATTGCTTCATTAAGTGAACGTATGCAATTTTCGAGATTTTCTAATATTTCTTTTGATGCTTCATGATTTGTTATCATTCTTATTCCTTACCGAAACATAACGTTGAGTGATAACCGGCAAAGCGGTTTAAACACACAGACGTTGTTAAAAGTTATTGTTTGTTAAACCTTTGTGCTACGATCTGGCAAGATAGTAGCTTTGTCCGAGTTTATTACTGTGTTATAGGCGTGCCACCAACCAGCTATCACGAGCGCCATAGATTGACTCAACGGCCTTTATATGTTCTTCCGATATATCTTCTAATCTTAAATCATGAGTTACAATCGTATTCCAGACAGTTCTTAACATTCTTTTTTGCTTACCATAACCACATGATATATTGATTGATCGGCCCGGATAAATATTTTTGACATTCCAACCGCGATGATTGTTTGGCCGTATTTCAGATCGTTGAACCCCTGACTCTATTTTATTATAATACTCTTTCTTTATTGGTAAAAAATATGGTTTCATCTCAAAGCCTATAACGCCTAAATAACGAGCCGGCGAGCTTTTCCGCCGGTCACGTTGATTTTGTGGTTAGGTCAGAATATTTTTAAAATCATGGTCGTTGAACCCCAGAGAACCCCATTCCCTGTAACTGCTTTGCAATGTAGGTTGCATAGTTATCTGTCATTCCGCTTACAAAATCTAGAACACGTCTTAAACATTGATATTTACTCCAAGATAAATCTGGTGGAGGATTACGACGTGAAGGAGAATGATCTCCAAGCATCTTCAATATGAGGTTAGAACGCCAATTAAGTGTTACTTCGCCTTCTGGACTCTGTAAATATTGCCCACAATCGAGTGCCGCACAACAAAAAGAACTTAACAGGCATTCAAGGGTTGCATATGCACCAAGCTCTATTTCAACTTTCTTTTGGTCAGGGAAAATATTTGTCCTTGAAAATTCATTAGCACTTTTAATAAGAATTTTTCGAGGATCATTATCTGGTAATAAATCAAACAAGCTTTTCGATATTTTACCTTCCATTATTTCATTATATTTTTCTATGAAACAATCAATTGCTCCTTCGATAAGAAAATCAAATATAGGCCCTCGTAAACGAGCAAAATTGACACGATGCCATTTTTCATTTTCTATACGGCTTTTTATCTTTTCTCTTTGCTGCTTTTCAAAAACATCTAAAAGTAAGTCTTCAACTTGCTTATATTGCACAATCTTCAGTTCAACAGCATCTTCCAGATCCATTATTTCGTAGCAAATATCATCAGCCGCTTCAACTAGAAATGATAGAGGGTGTCTAGCCCATGAATTCGAATCTATTTTGGTAAGGCCGAGTTCTTCCGCAACCTTTATAAAAATGTCCTCTTCGGATAAGAATATGCTGAATTTGTCATTTCGATTTCGAATTGTCCATGGATACTTTAAAAAAGAACCCAAAGTTGCATAGGTTAACCGCAATCCACCAAAAAACAAATAATTCTCTGTCTGGGTTATAACTCTAAATCCTTGAGCGTTGCCTTCAAAGCTTACAATATCTTTTTTATTTTCATTTGATAAACTTCCAAATAGTTGTTGCCCATTCAAGTCAAACCAATGGCTCATAGCGCGTTCACCACTGTGGCCAAAAGGTGGGTTTCCTATATCATGAGCTAAACATGCTGCTTGCACTATTGCTCCAAGGTTATATGCAGAAAAATCATTTGGTAAATCACCATCACCTTTCGGGATGCGTTGGCCAAGACTTTTTCCTAATGCTTTCCCAACGCGTGCAACTTCTATACAATGCGTTAATCTTGTATGCACATGATCATTTGCTGCCAATGGATGAACTTGTGTTTTTCTACTCAAACGACGGAAGGCAGTAGAAAATGAAATTCTGTCAATATCAGATTCAAAAGCAGTCCGACCGCTCGTTTGTATGGATGTTGTATCTTCTTGACCAAGTCGCTTTATTGAAAGAAGTCTTTTCCATTCCATATATATCTCTCCCTTATAGTAATGAAAAAACCTAACAATTGGTTTAACGTGCCCCGCTGTCGTTTGCGGGGTCACTGTTGAAACTTAGGTTAGCGATTAATATCCATACCATTTTCCATTCCCCGAAAACCTGTGTGATGCAATAAAAACCCAACCATATTTATCATTTGGGCCTGGAAATTTATAAGGAGGAGGAAAAATATCATGTAGAGCATCTTCACTAACATATTTTTCCCATATTCTTATACTCCACTGCGGTATTATTCTCATAATTTATCCTGTTCGCTAACGAAAAGCATTACAGGCCGTGCGGTGCGAACCTACTTGCCATATTAAATGCAGGAAAGTTCTTGGTTGGCAGATAGATTAAAAAAGGCGAAAAAAATAGCACGGTCCTTGTAGATGCAATGGTTGGCTGCCGCCAACCTGTTTAGTTTGTTTTTGACTGCTTACTTACGATTACTGACTTTTAATGATTTGATGCTTTTTGAATATTTTGTTTTTTTGATTCTTCTTTTTATATTGTTCTGAATTATTTTTCAAATGAATTTCCGGGGAATGGATTTCCTTTGTTTTGTTACCTTTTTATTTCCAGATCAGTTATCGCGCCCTTGAGTTGCATGTTATTGGTAACTTCATTTCCGCATCCAATGAAATTCCTTTTTCTCTATTCTATTGGCAGCCAACGCCAGGTATTACAAGCCGGGCAGATTAATTTTATAAATATTTGCCAACATCAATGATTCCTTTATGGTACTTAATTTCGATCTGGCAAGAGGGTAGCCCGGTCTTAGTAAATACCATTGATAAGTAGTTTCCATTATTGACCGACTGAATCTGATGGTAATGTTACTTCCAGCCTAAAATCATGTTGAGCGACATCATTACTAAGCCTGAATAATTTCGATATTGTTTCACCGGAAGATAATATTGTAACTCGAACAATATATCGGCCTTGATCTAATCTCCAGTTTGCGGGGCGCCATGGTGGATTTGAAAAATAGCTTTCATTGCTCCATCCGTAGCACACATTCTCGTTATCAAGTTTTACTGCTATATCAATATCAGCACTTTCGTTTGGGTAAATATCCATTTTTTGAAGATGGGTAATCCTAACCGGATCGAACACTAAACCCCTTTGATTTCCAATCACTACTTCTAGGGGATTGGGTTCCGGTGCTGCAGCCCATCGCAAAATCATTGACCTTCCAAATACATTTTGACCATCAAGATGATGAAAGGATATATTCCCATGACACTGCAAAGCAGGATTCCTATACATCCATCGAATCCACCCTGGAAGAGCCTTATTAGTTAATCGAACACGCAGGGCTCTCATCTCTTGTGCTGGTTGATTTTGGAATGTCATATCTACCGGATTAAGAAGCTCTATTTCTAGACGAGGTTTTCTCAACGTTTCTATCCAGATAGTGATTAATCCAGCGACTATTGCACCAACTATTGCTCCGAAGATTGTTAACCCCATATTTTCCTCCTTATCGTTTTAAATAACAAGCCGCGGCACGATGCCCGGCAAAAACAGAAGAGACCCTACGCGGTCTTGTTGATTTGATGGTTATTTTAAATATTTATGAATGTTCTTTGATATAAAAAGGTGAGGGAGGCCCGGGTTCGGATATTCAAAAGTTGGTGAGGCTTTTGGTCTTCCCCTATATGGATTACCTCCCGCTATTGAGATAGTT
>JASFHE010000370.1:0-6815 GCA_050123415.1 Desulfobacteraceae bacterium
ATCTTCCAGTATACCGTCTTCTGTAATGATCGGGTCTCCCAAATCCATGTCCTTATTAATATCATTGGTAGTTTCAATTGCTCTTTCCAGTGTATCATATTCTTTTGGAACTGTTGCCTGTATGAGCTTAAATACTGCGTCTAAAGGAGTCAAATTAATAAGCTCGGGATGATGAATGTAACTGAAGTCGGTTTGATATTTCACATCAGATACTTCAATACCATACACAGTTTACGTTGAGCCTATCAGGCTTTCGTATGGTATTCCCATCCCTTTGTGCAGTTTTTTTATCTGGGGCAGTGACAGGGTCCGCTTTCGGTTCAAAACATCGCTGACTCTGCTTCTGGGGCCGAGAAACTGCTCAAGGTCTTTCCGTTTCATATCCATTTGTTCCATCCTGAACAGGATCGCGTCCACAGGGTCAGAAGGAGGGATAGGATAGTGTTTTTCTTCGTAGGCCTCTATCAGGACAAATAAAATATCCAGTTCATCCCCTTCAGGTGTATCCTGTTCTGCTCCCCAAAGTTCTTCAATACGTCTTAAGCTGTCTTTGTATGTTTGTTCGTCTTTAATAGGTTTCATTCGATCACCTCAACATCTATTTTGTTATATTCGGAATGGGTACCAACAAATTTTATGAACATTGCCTGTTTCTTATAATCCATTGCGCATACTATTCTGTAATGATTTCCTTTTATGCACCTTGTTACCATAATGGTAACTGCTTGAAACGGGAGAGTCAATTTTAAAAGAAGAAGATAGTGAATTGAGTGGGGCCCCCTGGATGGGATTCCAGAGCAAAGTCGAATTGGTGCCGGTTCAAGATCTCTTGAACAAGCATAAGGCCGACACCCTGGCCGTTTTCTTTGGTACTGAAAAAAGGCCTGAAAAGATTATTTCTTACTTCATCGGAAAGGCCATGCCCGGTATCTTCGATAATGATGTACCAGGTTCCGTTTTTTTGACCGGTCTTCAGGGTGATGCGCCCATTGTCCTCAACGGCCTCCATGGCATTCTTAATGATATTAATAAAGACCTGTTCCATCTGGCCCTGATCAATGCTTAGAGCCGGAATATCGGTATCGAGATTCCATATAATTTCAATTCCCCTTTGCTCGAACTCGCTGCGAAACAGATCAACGCATTTTTTCAGGATTGGTAGTACATCCTTTACTTTGCGTCTCGGATCGGGCAGCCGGATGACTTCCGCGTAATTCTGCATGAATTCGTTTAGATTTGCCAGACGGCTGGCAGATACGGAGACCGCGTTTTCAAAATCTTTGCGATCCGCCCCTTTGACTTGAGGGGTATAGTGGAGGCAGGTATTGAGAAGCGAACTCACCGCTCCCACGGAGTTGTTTACCTCGTGGGACATCATTCGTATCAGTTTTTCAAATGCCGATTTTTCGGACTGACGAAGCTCCTCGGTCAGTTCCTCGATCAGAATAAAATGGCGTTGAAATCCGCGGTCTATAAATTCCGAAAGGCTGCACCTTAATCGCCGGATTCCTTTATGGGAATAAATAAACGGCGTCTGAGTGGTCAGGCTGTCCAGTGTATCGGCCAAAGGTGTGTTGATCTCATTTAGACCTTTACCCTTCAACTCCTCCACTGAGGCCTCCAGGAGTTCTTCAGCGCTTGGATTCAAGAACTCTATCCGACGGTCATAATCAAGGACAATGAATCCCAAAGGAGAAACAGAAAGGACCTTGTGGAGATAGATGTGTTGCTCTTCAAGCTGGAGTCGCTCTTCGCGCAGTTTTCTGATCATCCTGTTATAGAGGGAAATAAGATGGTCTGCCTCCGGGTTTCCGGTCATCTGAAAGGTTGAAGAAAAGTCACCTTCCTCCATGAGTTCGGTTCCGGTTGGAACCAGCTCCACGGATTTGAATGTACTGCGTGTCAGGACCAGACCGGTAATCAATGAGATGATAAAAAACGCTTCATAGGCGATTAACCAGAGCGGAGCACCATCGAATATCAACAAGGGACTGATCAGGAACACCAGGTGAATGATACTGTGGTACACCAGGTATTTTGCCCGTTGTGTCATGGTTTGATCCCGAATTTTTCCAGACGACGATAGACCGCAGCCCGGCTGATGCCGAGTACCTCTGCCACCTTGATCACGTTATTGTTGTATTGAATCATGGACTTCTCGATCATGGCACGTTCCATCTCTTCCAGGGTCATACTGCCGACATCCGGGAGCCTTGGGCCGGAGTTATCGTCCGGTTGCATGGCCAGTGCCCGGTCAATATCTTCCCGGTCGAGGGTCGGGGAATTGGATAGAAGTACGGCGCGTTCAATCACCTGTTTCAACTCTCTGATATTCCCCGGCCATTTTAACCTTTTCAGTTTATTTATAGCCGCCTGGCTTATGGTAAATCGGTCCTGTTTGTAAACTTTGCCGATCTTATCGAGAAAATGTTCTGTTAAAGGGACAATATCGTCAGGGCGCTCCCGCAAGGGCGGTATCTGTAGAGTAATCAGATTGAGTCGATAGAAAAGATCCTCTCGAAATTCGCCTGCTTCCACCATCCTTGTCAGGTCCCGGTTTGTTGCTGAAATCACACGGGCATTCACGGTTCTTGTTTTGCTTGAGCCCAGGACCTCATAGGTACGATCCTGAAGAACCCTGAGAAGCTTGACCTGACGGTCCAGGTCGATATCACCGATTTCATCCAGAAATATAGTACCCCCTTCGGCGAGTTCAAATCGCCCTGCCCGGCTGTGCCTTGCATCGGTAAATGCGCCCTTGACATGGCCGAACATTTCGCTGTCAAATAGAGAGGCAGACACGCCGCCGATGTTGACCTTGACAAAGGGGGCATCCTTTCTTTCGCTGTTATAATGGATGGCCTCGGCGATCAGTTCCTTGCCTGTTCCGCTCTCACTCAAAATCAACACTGATGCGTCGGTCCGGCTGATCCTGGTCATGATATTCAGCATGTTGAGGAGTGCCGCATCATTTCCGATAATCCTGCTGAAGTCAAAATTTTTATCAAGCTCTGCCCGTGAACGGGGGCTTTCCCCTTTGGCCTGTGCATAGGCCCTTGCCAAACCAAGGACCGTATTTATTGAATGGATAATCTGCTCATTGGTAAAAGGCTTTGTGACAAAATCCGATGCACCTGCCTGCATCCCTTCAACTGCGAGGGATACGGATCCCCAGGCAGTGATGAGAATTACGGGGATATGAGGAAAGTCTATTTTCACTTTCCTGAGCATTGCCATTCCCTCCGCCCCATCGGTTTTTCTGGAAAAATTCATATCCTGAAGCAGCAGGTCATAACTGTTTTGTCCAAGAAGCCTGAAGGCGTTTTCCGGTCCGTCCGCAATATCCGAATGAAATCCCGCATGTTTTGACAATAGAGATAAGGAGGCTGTAATTGCCGGGTCATCGTCAACAATTAATATTCTTTTCTTCATAATATAAGCTCTCACTCATAATGAAGAGCCTCGGCCGGTTGAATGCGTGCAGCCGACATGCTCGGATAAAGTGTGATTAGAATGGTCAATATATACACTACTCCTGCAGAAATGGCCATACCCAGAAAATAGACTTTGTCAGGTATGAATGAAATAACATCAAAATACTGGAACTGTGCAACGAGAAACAGACCAAGGGCAATTGCAAATGTGGAAACAATCAGAAACTCACCCGTTACCTGCTGGAATATATTCATGACCGTAGCGCCCTTGGCTCTCCGCAGGCCGATTTCCTGTATCCTTTTCCGGACATTCTGCCATAATACGGCAATAAGGCCAAGCACGGCCATAGCAACCATGGCGATGGCTATTACAGCCAGGGAATATACCACCCTCATTCTACTCCTGACATGGCGCTCCTGGGCTTCCTCATACCCTGAAATGTCAATTGACCAGGATCTGTCGATCGGCTGTAAAGCATTCAGTAATTTAACCTTAAACTCAGCTTTCACGTCAGGACGCGTCTTTATGACCAGCTGCTTATAAGAAGAGGGCAATTTATCGTTCACCTGTTGTCTCAATAATACAACCGGAGTCAAATAAAGGTCCAAAGGACCATGATGCCGAAAATCCGAAACCACGCCGACAACACGTGATTGGATATTAGTATCACCTCTTTTGAACTCGATTATTTTGCCAATGGGATCTTCTCCTGAAAACAACTCATCTCCAAGCCGCTTATTAATTATGGCGGGAGCTATACCTGCTCCATCATCTGATTTGTCAAGCCATCGACCGTGAATTATCTCAATATTTAACACATCCAGGCATCCGTCACTCAGAAAGAACGTTTTCACTTCGGGTACCGTACGCCCCTTATATTCAAATGGAAACATGGGAAAATTCAGGGAAGTGTACTCATGTGATATCAGGCCGACCCCTGTAACTTCATCCATCCCTTTTAACCTGTTCATATACTGTTTCAGAGTTTCAGCACTCTTTTCAGACCCTACCTCCCCCAACCCCGCCAGGTGCTCTGAAGCCTGAATATTCCACACATTTTCAATGGAAAACCCCAGGGGCTGTGTATAATTATGATAAAAATAGAGACTCACGATGGAAATAAGAACCAAAACCAGAAAGGAAAAGAGAATCTCCAGAAATATAAAAAGGTTTGACTGTTTTCTGTTCCAGATTATTTTCAGCATATGTTTAATCATCACATCCTCCAATTACGCGTTCATTCGTAATGCATTCACCGGGTGAAACCTGGACATTCTCCAGGCAGGGTATCCGCCGGACAAGAGGTTAAAACCAAATATAGCCGTCAATCCCACCAGAAACATTCGATAGTGGAAAAAAAAGCTTCCCATTCCGGTGGCGTTTAAAATATGGATTGTGCCTATGGAAACAAAGACGCCTAATATACCCCCTATAAGTGTGAGAATGAAGTTTTCTGCTACAAACTGCCCGATCAGTACGATAGATGAGGCGCCAAAGGCCTTGCGGACACCTATTTCCGAAGCGCGCTCGTCCATGCGGCAGAGATTGATATTAATGATATTGATGACCGGCAGGGTTAGAAAGAGAATTACGACAATTGTGAGTATCATGAAGATCATACCGGAAAGATCCTCGTCTGACACAGTCCCTGAAATTGCCAGAAAGATCTCAGCAAAATACTCTAATGGTTTGCGAGGGCTGCTGCGTATCTCAATGACACCATCAGGCAGGGGGAGTTCCTTAACCCTGCTCAGGTACTCACTTTTTATCAAAGGAAAATCATCACGACTTCTGGCGAGAATGATCCCCATATACTGGCCTCTATAACCATCACTGAGGTATGCCTTTGTTTTTGATGTTGAAATGGGTATCCAGGCTTCAGAATAGGCATCCAATTGAAGGCTGGATACATCTTTCACCACGCCCTTTACCCTGTAGCGAAGTCCGTCAAGGGTGATGGATCTGTCGATTGCAGGACCCGCCCCAAAGAGCTTTTTACGGGTGGATTGATTGATCACCGTTACATAATTGGCGTCGGTCATGTCCTCTTCCGTAAGTGGTCCGCCTTCTATAAAATCGTACTCCAGAATCTTCCAGTAATTTCCATCCGTCTTTTTCATATCCACATGAACAGACACATCTTCTGAGATGGCCTCTGTGCCGGGTGTATCTGAAGCAAAAGTGGTTGCAATGGAGGCCGTCTCTATATTGGGCAATGTTTTTATGTCCACAAATTTACTGAGGAATTCATAAGCCGGGGGACTATGAGAAAATTGATGATAAGCCTCGCCCCGATATTTGGTTGCAACAAAATACACAAATAGCGTCCTGTCCTTTTTGGTCTCCGGTGGTACGTTGCCGATAAAATTATCAACAATGGTCGCGGCTACCATCAGGATGGCCAGTGTCGTGCTGATACAGGCCAGGCTGATCATGGTAAAAAACTTTCTGCGTAACAGGACTTTGAATGCCATGATAAGATAGTTTTTCAGCATTGTATCCTCCTTAATTGACCCTTCGACCGTCAAACAACCGAATGATCTGTTCGGTCTGGTCGGCAAGACGCTGGTCATGGGTAACCATGACAATGGTTGTCTCTTTCTTTTGGTTGAGTTCCTTTAAGAGATTCATGATTTCATTTCCCATATGACTGTCAAGATTCCCTGTAGGCTCATCGGCCAGGAGGAGTTGAGGTGAGCCCGCAATGGCCCTCGCAATGGCTACTCTCTGCTGCTGCCCGCCGGAAAGCTGGGTTGTTTTATGATGGACCCTGGACTTTAGCCCCACGTACTCAAGGACTTCAAGGGCCCTTCTTCTTCGTTCTCTGCCCGATATTTTTCGGTAGATCAAGGGGATTTCTACATTATCAACAACGGACAGATCACTGATCAGATGAAAGGATTGAAAGATGAAACCAATCTGTTCATTGCGGAATCTGGCTAGTCTTCTGTCACCATATTTGTTGACCTCCTTGCCCTGTAATGTCACTCCGCCTTTGGTCGGGGCATCCAGGAGCCCCATGATATTCAGGAGTGTGCTTTTGCCGCAACCCGAAGGCCCCATAATGGAAACAAACTGCCCCTTTTCCACCTCCAGGTTGATATTAGACAATGCAACGGTTTCCATCTTATCCGTCCGATATACTTTGTCGATTCCATTTAGTTTGATCATGATTCCTCCGTCAGTTTAATCCTTATTATATTTTAATTTAAGTGTCTGGTCGGTCAAAACAAAATAAGCTGCCACTATTCTAGTGTCATGTCATGTGTCTACTGTCATTTTAAAAAGTATTTTTGTAGGGTCGGGATTTATTCCCAATGTTGTTGACTTAAGGAAATCGCAACAACCATTTTCACCGGATCACCACCTACGTCATTCCA
>JASFHE010000371.1:0-6799 GCA_050123415.1 Desulfobacteraceae bacterium
ATCTTCGGAAGTCCAGCTTTTCTGTCTCTCGACACACCATCCCATAGCTTCCAATGGTCTGCCAGGTTCGTCTCTGTACTCAAGCCATGGTTTACCGGGGGAGGTATAGCCGGACATGACGGGCATGCCCCATTCTATTTTTTCACGGAAGTCATCAATCTGGCCGGAAGTAATTCTTTCCACTTTTAGTTCGGGTATTTTACCGACCCGATAAATGGTACCTTTAAAGGCATTCGGGAGACACACAAAAATGGTTTCAATCATCTCCATACATGCCTTCTTAAGCACAGATTCTTCTATCTCAATTGACAAGATCCAATACCTTTATTCCTGGAGTGTATTCAGGACGAATAAGCACTTCTTTATAAAAAAAGTCAATTTATTTTTTAATTTTTGTGAATAAAATTGGAAAATTGGTACTTGACATCAATGACCAATGGGGTAAAACAGCAACTATGTATGAAAACAGTCTTCAATTTGACTATCTGCCTGAATTAAATAATCCGCTCCTCATTGCAGGCTTCAGCGGATGGGGGAATGCACTTGATATCTCCTGGGGGATGGCAGATTTTATTATCCGGAAACTTGATGCAAAGGCCTTCGGGCATATAATCCCTGATCAATTCTACTCCTTTGATGAAAAGCGCCCTACGGTTGAAATCAAAGACGGAATCCTCCAAAAAGTGGAACAGCCGGGAGGAGATTTTTTCATAACAAATCCGAATGAAAGTTCACGGGACATCATTATCTTAAGGGCAGTTGAACCCAGCCTGAAATGGCTTTACTTCTCCGATGTCGTGTTATCCGTATGCGAAAAATTTGACGTTAAAACTATCATTTGTGTTGGCAGTATATTTGATAATGTCCTGCACACCGATAATGTAATTTCAGCGCTAGCGTCCGACAACTCTCTTCTCAGCACACTGGATGCTAAAAAGGTAAAATACGCCAGTTATAACGGCCCTGGCGGGATACATTCCATAATAAGTCATGAGGCGCAAAAACGGGGATTTAATTTTATTAACCTCTGGTGCCACTGCCCCCAGTATCTCCAGGGAACCACACATTTCGGCATGCTCTGTAAACTCGGGAACCTGATCTCCGAAATCGGCGGATTTAATCTTGAAACAGATGAACTGGAAATAACCTGGAAGGAAGTAAGCAGGCAGATTCAGGACATAATCGATAAAAATCCTGAATTACGCGGAATGATTGATGACCTGAAAAAAGAGTCAATAAAGGATTCAGCCGAAAATCAGGACAGGCATGGCAAGATAATTAATTTTGACAGTTTTCAAAGGACAAAAAAAGGAAGTATTGATTAAATTGCTTCAACAAGCCGTGTAATTATTTCCCCTGCATCACCTTCAAGAAAGATATCCGTAAGCTGATCAGTCAGCCATGTTTTTTCAATATTTATCTCGATGATCTTTGCGTTATTTCTTGATGCTAACGCAGGAATAGTGTTGGCAGGTGAGACCTGTGCCGATGTTCCGATTATAAGCAACACACGCGCCTTCGAAGCAAGCTGAAAGGACATGTTAAGTGCTTCCTCTGGTATACCCTCACCAAAAAAAATAACATCCGGCTTCAGTATCTGGCCGCACTCGCATGTCGGGAGGTACTCCTGCCTTTTTTCAGCCATTGTATATCTGTTGTTGCAGGACAGGCATGATAATGTGCTGGAATTTCCATGATATTCAATAACATTTTTAACCCCGCCATCCTGATGAAGGTTATCAATATTTTGTGTGATTATATATTGAAGTAATCCTTTTTGCTCAAGGACGCCAAGACCGGTATGGGCAGGGTTGGGCCGGGCATTAAATACAAGGTCATCCATTTCCCTCAGCATTTTCCATACCTCGGCGGGATCTGCTAAAAAGGCATCTATCGTGGCGTAACGGGCAGGATCATACTTTGACCATAACCCGTTTTTTCCCCTGAAATCAGGTATCCCTGATTCAACAGATACTCCTGCGCCTGTAAGGGCAATAACAGGTTTTAAATCGGTAATAATTCTCGCGGCCTGTTTTATCCGATTGCTAAGTTCTGACAAATGATACCTTGATGGTGCTCAGGCAATAGATTCTAAAAGTAACCTGCTGTCTGAACCATTGTAACTAATTATTCTGGCCTTGATCTTTTTCTGTTCACCAAAAATATTCACCAGCCTGATTTCATCACCTTCAACATCAAGCTGGTCAACGTTTTCCATGACCTTGCTTTCCATGCCTTCTTTTAGAAGAAATGCGTTTGCCTCACACATTTTAATTTTCCTCCTCACTTCCTGCTACCCAAGTGCATTAAGGGCATTTTTTAGGCATTCGGTGCTTTTTTTATTCAGTTCAATCATCTCCCTGATATATGAAGCGCTTTCGGTCTTACCTTCCTTGTCCAGCTGTTCTGCGAATGCAGAATAATCTTCAATATGATGATCGCTGTGTTCTACCCAGTGCTCAAGGCGAATTTTAGCCTTTTCCAGAAATTCCATTTAAAACCTCCGTCCATTTACTGTTCATCCAAAGGCAGCCTTACCGTAAACCTGGCGCCCTTATCCTTTTCGCTTTCCAGAGTCATTATACCGCCCATGTCTTCAACAAGAACCAGCGCCCCGGCCAGTCCAAGACCATGCCCCCTTATGCAGCAGTTTCTCTCGTCCCCGAGCTGGAAATATTTTTCAAATATCTTTTCCTGGTATTCCTTTTCTATCCCTTTTCCATCATCCTTGATTGAAATAATAAGATTCATATCATCAAGGGACACATCGAGGATTATATCCTTTTTCCTGTACTTCATAGCATTACTTAAAAGGTTTCTGAAAACCTGTCTTACTTTTCTGATATCAAGGACAATCTCCTCTGACCACACGGATTCATCCATATTAACCTTGATATCGTGGTTTTCCAGGATTCCCGCAAAATCTGCCAGAATTTCAGTCCTGCCTATTTTTTCTGCTGTTTCAGGATCAACGAGATCAAATATCTCAATAAAAGGAAGCATTATATATTCAAAACATTTAAACCTGTCTTTATTGAATATCCCTTCTCTTGACCTGCCTACTTCAAGGATATCATTTACAAGAGACATGGCTATCTTGGAATTTCTCAGGACCCGGCTTAATACCCTGATCTGATGATCAGTTAGCGAGTTTTCCCTGTCGGCCTTCCGAATCAGAGAATCGACACTCGCCCCAATAACCGCTATCGGGTTTTTAAGATCATGAACTAACAGCTCTGTTTTTATTCTTTTTTTATCCATATTTACCTTATCAACTATGTCATGCCGGAACATAATAAAAAAATCACTTAAATACAACCCCTACATAACCGACAAAACTGCTGTTTGGCATTACATCATAGCTTGTTGTATAAATGAGTTTTTTACTTTCCACTGCTCCCAGTTTTTTGGCCGAGGCGACAGCCGCAGAGACAGCGCCTCCGCAGCATGCATTCTGATTGCGTAGAGACTCGCCAATTATCGCCTCTGATTCCATCCCCAGTATCAGATCAACCATTTTTTTATCATTATGGTTTTTGACCCAGTCTACTGCATCCTGCCCTGTTCCCATGGCCGTGTTGGCGTAATTCGGACCATAATGGGTAAGATCTGTCGATCCCAGTACTTTGATCCTTTTACCGAGTGTATTTGCGATTTCCGCTACACGTTCTCCGATTTTTACGGACGATACCGCAGGCGGCACGCCTATGGGCAATAATCTTACATTCGGGAAAAAATATTTGATAATGGGCAATTGCAGCTCAATTGTATTATCAGGCGTGTATCGCGAAGAGGTCTCAACGGTAAATTTAAAACCGGATATCAGATCATCTGCAATGTCAGAGGCAATAGGAAGTTCACCAAAGGGTGTATTCCATGCACCTTCGTTCATAATGTAGTTTCCGCTTCCGGGATGAAGATGCCTGCCGAATACAACTATCACATCAGGATCATCCCCTGTCTTTAAAAACTTTATAACATTATATGCCACCCGTCCTGAGTATACCCAGCCTGCGTGAGGCAATATTCCGCCTAGCCAGTCACCATCCTGCGGTGAGACCGATGAATCTTCAAACTCATTAAACATCCTGAGGCATTCAGATTCTGATGCCGGATACCAGCTTCCTGCTAAATCAGGTTGTCTTATACCCATTATTTTTCTCCTCATCAGTTGAGTTGACACTAACAGGTCATTTTATATTTTTTTGTTCCTTGCAGCAAATACTCTTTTTATTATATATAAATTCTTTTTAGATAAATGCACTATCGATGGATACGCACTTATATTAAATATTATGGAAATTATAATAAGAATAGCAGTACTACTATTTGCGGTAACAATTCATGAATACGCCCATGGAAAAGCAGCCCTTTCGCTGGGTGATCCGACTGCCAAGAACGCTGGGAGGCTTACACTCAATCCTCTGCGCCATATAGATCCCATGGGTGCCATATGCATGTTTCTGTTTAATTTTGGTTGGGCTAAGCCCGTACCGGTAAATCCGGCTTATTTTGCAGATAAACGAAAAGATATAATATTGATGGCATTGAGCGGACCGATATCAAACCTTGCTGCAGCCTTTGTAGCAGGTCTTTTCATGAGATACTTTTATGATATACAATTGGATGGATATAAGTTGATACTTGTCTATATGATACTGATGAATGTAGGGCTCGGGCTTTTTAATCTGCTGCCCATACCGCCCCTGGACGGTTCCCACGTTCTGGAAAATATTCTGCCTCCTGCTGCTGCCAGAGGTTTTATGCACATAAGGCGTTATGCTCCTGTGGTTTTACTCGGTGTACTTTTACTTGATCATTTTACCAATTTGAACATATTCGGAAGGCTGTTTTCCAACCCGATAATACTAATTTCAGGGCTTTTTGGAGGAGAGAATTTTACAAAACTGGTAGGTTTCTAAAAAAACAGACAGACTTTAAACTGAAAGGTTTGAAAAAATATCAGACAGTTCCTCGACAACCTTCGAAAACTGGTCGGCCTTAATGCCTACCCTGCCAAGACGTTCATAGAACGAATCAGTATTTATCCTGTCAAGTTCCTGGCCGACAATAAAACGTGACATTAAAAGGTCGGCAAGATAAACCAGATAGTTGAGATCATTATCATGCTCGGCCTCTTC
The DNA here is from genome assembly GCA_050123415.1 of Desulfobacteraceae bacterium. Classification (GTDB taxonomy): domain Bacteria; phylum Desulfobacterota; class DSM-4660; order Desulfatiglandales; family HGW-15; genus JAAZBV01. The sequence goes on from JASFHE010000371.1 coordinate 5,142, forward strand.
GGGGTTGTGATGATACCTTATGACATCAATCAGACGTTCCGGCAGTCCCCACATTTCCGCGAGTTTACCGCCTGCTTCGGTATGAGTTAAACCAAACACCTCTTTTTCGACATTAACAAGAGTTTCGTTCCTTTCCTGGGTTCGCCTGTAGAACAGGGGATATACCCTGTCCAAAAACTGATCCAGTGCGATTTTTCCAATATCGTGTAGAAGCCCCGCTGTATAGGCAATATCGCTTGAAATTTCTTTATTACAGGATGCCAGTTTTTCACAGATTAATGCGGTCCCGACCGCATGCTTGAAAAGCCCGCCCTTACATAGTGAATATCCACCGCTGTCATTATTAAAAAAGCCTTCCATTGATGCTGAGACGACCATCTGTAAAAGACGTTTTTCACCCAGAACAACCAGTGCCCTCTCAATACTGTCCACTTCGTTGTTTTGCTTAAAATAGGCGGAATTACACAGCCTGATGATCCTGGCGCTAATGATCTGATCCTGTTTGATTTCGATCCCCAGATCATCCATACCGTAATAATCATTCCGGATCATTCTCATTAATTTCAAGGCAATCTGGGGAATTGGCTTTATGCCGGATATGGCTGATTCCAGCTGTTCCATGGAGGGCATCTCCAGGGATTCGATATCAGTCTCTTCAGGCACACTGATCGGTTTGATGGAGCTTTCCCAGGTTGACAGGTTAAGGCTGAGACGGCAGCAAAAATGTCCTCCGGTTTCACTCTTCACAACAGGAATATTCTCTGATTTTAATATGTTCTCAACAATCTCCACTGTCCTTCCGCCTATATCAAGGTTCAAATCAAGATCAGAGACAGGGCCGACAAGAGCTCCTCCGGCTATTGTGGCTACAAAGTCTCCCTTATCTCCCAGTTCGGAACGAAGAGCATTGATAAAAACAGGCAATCCTGTTTTAGCATAGTTTTCCATTTTGCCCAGAATACTCATACCGGTCGGTTCCGGCAGCAGGATATGCATCAGGCCTCCCATATTCTTTTTTTCATCGACCAGAGTTATACCGACACATGTCCCGAGGTATGCATCCAGAACTTCATTTTTATTATTACTCACCACATAATTTCCTGATGGAACAGGAGTTCTTCTAAGCAAAAAAGGCGCACTCATATCTCATTTCCCTTTGCCGGATTTGTTTTAAGCCATATTAAAACAATCGGATATTAATGTATATACTTAAACAATATATGTATTGCCTCTTAAATTAATAAGAACCTGACATCATTAGACGGCAACTGGGACCTGACTTCTCCTTTTATCAGGAGACCAAGCCCAAGCACCTGCCCCCTTAATGATAATACTATATATCCGTTCTCAAGATCATCATTAAAAGGTAAATATTCACCCATTAATAACTGTTTAAGCTGTTTTTCATCAATATTAAAAACCGCCTTTGTCGCCATATGGCCAAAACACTGTATGATTCTGGTTGTAGGCTTTATAAAACTCCCGACCTCCTGAAAGGCCTTTATACCAAGTCTTTTTATCTTTAAATGAGATATCTCTGATATCAACCGGCTTTTATTAATTAACCAGAATGTCTTTTTTTTTGTAAACATGAGATAGCCGTCAAATACATCGATGGGAATACCAAATCTATCATACATATATGTCAGTAAAAATTT
>JASFHE010000372.1:0-6796 GCA_050123415.1 Desulfobacteraceae bacterium
GGGTAATGATGCCTGTTTCGGACAGTTCCGAATCCAGGGTGCTGTCCCTGATAAGGGAAGCGCTCCCGTCCAGCCTGAATCTTTCGGAGAGGCTTACGTTCCCCCCAAAATTTATATTGTAATGATTCTGATCAAGCTCATCGTATTCCTTGTACCTGGATAAATTGCCTTTTAATCCTGTTTCAAAAAGTGCCTTATCAGTTTTATACCTTAACTCAGCTCCTGGCGTTATAGTGAAAATAAAATCATTTTCCTTACTGCCCCTTGAAAAAGAGATATTATCATCATACCTGACGGCGCCTGATATTGAAGGAGACAGAGTGACTTCCGCTGCATGAGAATTAAAGACATTTAAACAAAATATTAAAAAAAAAATCAGCAGATAACTCATGCCTGCTGCATAGAACCTGATATCATTATGGTACGACAATCACATCCCCGCGTTTAAGGAGAATATCCTGTCCGAGATTCTCCCCCTGTTCTATCTCATTGTAATTAAAATTCAGTTTTATAGTTCCATCCCCCTGCCTTCTGAGGATTATAATATCCTTGGCGTCAGCAAATATGCTTAAACCGCCTGCCATTGCCAGGGCCTGCATAACACTGGTTTCAAGATTTACAGGATACATTCCCGGCTTATTGACTTTGCCTGTGATATATATTTTAAGATCATTCGCAGCAAGAAGACTCACGCTCACAGGAGTATCAGGAAGATATTTATTAAGCTGCTCCTGAATTTTTTCTTCCAATAGAGCTACTGTCATACCCTTGACATAAAAATCCCCTGCAAGCGGATAGGAAACCATACAATCGGGCGGCACCACAACCTGCCTGCTGAGCTGTTCATCATTCCAGACCGTGATTTCAAGGATATCACCCGGACCTATTTTATATTCATTTGCTGCCGAGGCTGTTGATGCCATAAAAAACAAGATAAACAGGGCGATAACAGCCATGCCGAAGTACTGATCTTTTTTAATCATAATGTCCTCATATTTCTAAACATGTTGTTTTAGATGTGTACAAAGAAGATGTTAGGGAAATGCAAGATAAATGTTAGAGAAATATTATAATCCTTCGTACTAAAAAAAGTTTACAGGAACTTTACCTACAGCTCCGCCCCTTCAATTCCATTGAAAAAACTTTCGGTGCGGTGCATTTCTGAGACAATGTCTCAGCCTATTCAATGTGTTCAATAATATATCCGGCAGTTCCTGGCCGGTCAATTTATCCGAATTATATCTTATTAGTGCCCATCCAGAAAGAGGCAATTTCTGGATGGAGCTTTCAGCGGTCAGCTATCAGCCGTCAGCTAAGTCTTTATTTTAAAAGCCTTTTGCTGAAAGCTGAACGCTGAGTGCTGACAGCTGCCGAACAAAAACTTTAGTTTTTGGATGGGCACTACATAGCATATTAAAGGTATCCGGTTTTAGTGACCAATAAAAGGATGCTTAATAAAAATATGATCTTAATATTCTGCGCTGTTGTTTTTACTCTGCCTCCTGTCACTGAAAATTATATGCGCCCGTTTAAATAAAAGTGATTTCCAGTTTTTTATCTGGTTTGGATGAACCTGATATTTTTCTGCCAGGTCTTCCAGTTCCATTTTGCCGTGTATAAATTCAGTTACAACTTTTGCCTTGAATGTCCCTGAATATGTTTTTCTTTTTTTCATGTTTCACCATTGTATTTTCATGATCTGTTAACTGAACACATCATTTCTCTGTCCTTCAATGGATTAATAGTCGTTTCCAGGCTGAAAAAGTTACATTAAACCCACTGTTTTTGTGTTATCTATAATTCCATATTGTGCAGAATTTACAATTTTTTAACAATTATTTACATTTTCATAAAATAAATTTAATATTTCGATTGTATTATTTCTATAATGTTTCAAAATAAACAAATTAAACTCAGGCGAATAACAAAATCTTTTATAAAAACAAATGGATAAGTCAGATATTTTATAACTGCTAATTAATTTGGCTTAATTTTAAGAAAGATTTCCTGAATTTCCTTATGATAAGATGCCCTGCTGTTCGGGGACTCTTTGCTTCTCCCGGGAGAACCACCTCTCTCCCGGGGGAAGAATATCCGTATCTCTTGTTTTTATCTTTATTAACTGTATAATCCTTTCCTGGTAAAAACTCCGGATAATACTTTATTTATTTTACTCTGGTTTTGTGACCCGGATTTCTATATCATGAGCAATCTTCACAGAATACAATGGATAGACTCCAAAATTCGCGCAAACAGTTTCCCTAACTGTACACGCATTGCCGAAGAATTCTGCATATCAAAACGGCAGGCCTCCAGGGATATTGAATACATGAGGGATTCCCTTAATGCCCCTTTAGAGTATTCACCGGAAAGGTATGGCTATTTTTATTCCGATAAAACCTTTATCCTTCCCGGTATCATGGTCACTGAAACGGAAAAGCAGGCACTGACATATCTTGCCGGGCAGTTCAGGGAAGCCGATAACAGTATTGCTGCCGGTCTTGCCGACCTGTTTTCAAAGTTGACCGGTGAAGGAGTGATTAAACCAGAAAAAATTCCGGGCCTGCCCCATATCCCCCTTGATGAACAGGAAATAAAGCAGTATCGCTTGTTAGATGAAGCAATACATACAGGCATGAAGGTAACAACCGAGTATGTCAATGGCGCAAATGTAAGGACCGAAAGACGTTTTTGTCCATATAAAATATTCAGGAAATCCCTTCACAATTATGTCGTGGGATTTTGTGAAATGAGGGAAGAACTCAGGATATTCCGGCTGGACAGATACAAAAAAATAACAATAACAAATGAACCGTTCATAATACCTGCTGATTTTGATGGGACTCTTTATGGTGAGGATTATAAATTTAACTACAGGGAACCATATGAGGCTGTTGTCTCCTTCGATGCCCCGATAAATATAAATATTTTCGGTATTGATTCATCTCAATCAGATGAAAGGGAGTACAGGGTAAAGTTTCAATCATCAGGTCAATTCCTTTCCGAACTGCTTGCGCTCGAAGCAGATTTCCGAATCATCCATCCGGGATGGTTAAGAGAACGCTTATTGAGTCGTTTGCAAAGGATGTTTTCTGCAAATGCAGGTGGTGAGAACGCTGTAGGATAATTAGGTTTATAAAAAAATAATCATATGACATTTTATGTCATACCCGGTGTGGTACTCTCTTTCCGTTTCTATTTAAACCAATTTTAAATTATTAGCTGAAGGGGGAGCGAAATGGCCAGCAAAATTCTTGATAATATAAATATGGGTATGTCATGGACCACCTATATGGGAAGCGTTCATGGGGTTTTAAAGGGGGCAGGTTTTTGGGATGACAGTGTTGAGATGCTTATGGGAATGACCGGTATGGCTTTTCATTTTATTGTTCACAGCCAGACATGCCCCAGTTCTGTCACTGTATATAACTGGGTATCAGAGCACTTTCTGATGATGGACAGGATCGGAATATGCAGCGAGTCAACTCATATTGAAAATCCGGGTAACCTTAACACCTTTGATAAGGCAAGAACAATGGCTGTCAGCCGGATAAAGGAATCCATTGATAATGGCATTGGTGTTGTTGTATGGGCACCTACTCCTGTGCTGGAGTTCGGGATAATCAATGGATATGATGATGACGATGAGGTCTTCTTTGTTCAGGACTGCATGAATAAAAGTCCCGATCCTCTGCTGTATTCAAACCTTGGCAAGTCAGAGGTGCCGGTGCTTTTTATCCAGAGATTCTATGACAGGATTAATGTTGAACCTGAAAAAATATTCAGGGATTCTCTTCACTTCGGACTCTACCAGTGGGAAAGGGGATCAAATATCCCCATGTATGCTTCCGGCAGGGGAGGGTACCTTAACCTTATCAATGCCCTTGAAAAGAAAGATTTTAATCCTTTCGGCCTCGCGTACCTTCTTGCAGTGTATGCGGATTCAAAAAGAAATATAGAAAACTATATAAAATATATTATCAGCGAATCAAAGTATCTTAAAGGGCTCGATGAAGCGTCGGATATATACGGAGATATAAAGGACAAATATAATGAGTTAACAGAGCTTGTCCCTTTTAGAGGGCCGGGACAGGGTGAATTGAATGATAAAAATATCGGACCTGTTTTAAAACTTTTTAAGGAATGTCTTGACCTTGAAGAAAGAGCAATGGGTATTATCAAAAGGAGTCTCGATAGCTGATTCACGGTATTTCGGCGAAACACGAACCTTTCCTGAACGCAGGAACGAAAAATATTTCGCCCATACAGTGGCAGGCATTATTTGCCTGTTATTTGAGTTCCTGAAATGTTTTTATGAAAACTCTCCGGCGGCCCGAGATAACTTGATTTTAATCCGCCGGTATTAACTACCAGTTTCTGGAGTACTACTGCCGGGTCGACCATCCGGTATTTTAAAACATGCCAGCCCGGTTCGGCGATATGGTGCCTGGATACAAGAATCTTTATGTTGTCACCAACTGCCTTACTCCAGACAGGAGGATATTCCCAGTCCGGCGCAATATCATCTTTATGTATGTTTATTACCTGAGGTTTTTCATCATCAATAGCAATTCCATAGAGCAATCCGTCCGTGTTATAGATATTCTGCGTCGGGCTTACATATGTATGAACCTCTACATCACCTTTATTAAAAAAATATATCTTATATTCCAGTCGCGGAATGCTTTCTTCCGGCGCCAGGGCAGCGGTTGTAACAGGCACAGTTATCATTCCTGACAGAGTTCTGCCGAGATCAGGTATTTTTAACCATCTGATATCATCTTTGTTTATTGCTTCTGTAAAATGTTCTGCCTCTATGGAGACATAACCGTTGCCTTCAATAAAACCGTTTACACTGTCAGGGGATGGTGAACTGTGGTTTTTTACAAGCAGTTCAACATCAACCTGATTACCATACGGGCCTGTGACAGTAATGGTTTCATTGTGTACTCCTGCAGGTACCTTTGACCAGTCTATGCTGATATCAACGCGCTTTTCTTTTTCTATCGTGCCTCTATCCGGCCGAATCTTTATCCATGATTTTCCTGACCTTATGCTGTATTCAAAGGGAACCAGACCTCTGTTGAAAAGTTCTATATAATATGTCTGCCTGTTGAAGTTATCAAATTCAGGCAGGCGGGCCTTTGTTTCATCTTCGGGCCACCAGTTTGCAGAGCCTTCAACAGTAACTCCCATATCAGATGTCTCATGGTAATCAATAGTTATTATCTCCGGCATGACATCCTTTTCAGGCTGCTGCCAGTATGTGTAGCTTATGTGCGTCTGGTCCATCATGTGGTTCCATTTCCCCCCGGAAAGCACCTTATTGTAATAATGGGATATTTTATCATCACGCCTGAAAAGTCTTTCCGCCTTATCGGCCAGATCATTTGTGGCAGTCCTCCCCTGGCTGGCGTATAATCTGTTTTTAGCAACTGTGACATAAAGTTCGTTAAGGTTAGCACAGGCCAGTACAGGATGGAGTACAAGTTCATAATAGCTGTCTTTATATTCAGGCGGAATTATGGATTCCGTCTTTTCGGCCTTTTGGGCGAGCAGGTTATAATTATTAATAATATTTTCCGCTTCCCTGTAATGGGCAAGACTGTAGATATCAGGCCCCAGCATTTCAGGTTTTCGCCTGTTGTTATATTTTGTATATTCTGTCAGGATTAAAGCAATTTCCCGGGCATGTTCTGCACCAAACTGCTGTTCCGCCCACAGTCGTATATATTCAGGCAGGCGTTCGGCCGGCCATTTGTCAGGATTCCAGGCATAATCCATAAAAAAGGATATGGGAAGCTCCATCGGTTTAAGGTCTCCTACATTTACTATCCAGATCCTGTCAACACCATGACGGTATGAAAGGTTCATCTGTTCCCATACACGTGGAATAGAGACTGTATTTACCCATTTATAATTTCTTGGACCGCCCACAAAGTCAAAATGATAATACATGCCATAGCCTCCGGCCCTGGGCGGGGCATCCGGTTTCGGGAGTCTCCTGACATTTCCCCAGTTGTCATCACACAAAAGCAGTGTGACATCATCAGGCACAACCATGCCCTTATCATAATAATCCTGAACCTCTTTATAGAGCGCCCATACCTGGGGGATAGCAGTAATATCTTTCCCTGTTGCCTTCCCGAGAATATCACGCTGGTCCTTCACGATCTTTTCCAGCAGTTTGATATTTGTGTCCCTGCTCATGGCCATGTCACCGTCACCTCGCATGGCAAGGGTGACGATGCTTTCATAATCGCCCATGCGCTTTATTCCTTCGGTCCAGAACTTTTTCAGGTTTTCTTCGTTGGTTTCATAATTCCATTCGCCACCCTGGCCTTGCTTCCATTCCGCATGTGCTCTCATCATGGGTTCATGGTGGGTTGTTCCCATGACAATGCCGTATTCGTCTGCCAGTTGAGGGTTAAGAGGGTCATCGCTGTTAAAACTTGCCCACCACATTGCCGGCCACAGATAATTTCCCTTTAATCGGAGAATCAGCTCAAAGACCTTTTCATAAAATTCATGTGTAAAACCGCCGTATTTTTCAACGGCCCATCTTCCGAGGGCAGGTTCTTCGTCATTTAAAAAAATTCCCCTGTATTTTACTTTAGGCGGGCCGTTGACTATCTTTTGATTTTTTACATACAAAGCCTCTTTTTTCTTTGCAGGAACATCCGCCCACCAGTACCAGGGCGAAACGCCAATCTGTTCCGAAAGATCATAACAGCCGTATATACTGCCTCTTTTATCGCTTCCCGCAATAACAAGACCTTTTTTCACATTCGGTACA
>JASFHE010000373.1:0-6793 GCA_050123415.1 Desulfobacteraceae bacterium
GTAATTTGCACTCTCCCGAATTTTCTTTATGATTTTTTCAATAATAGAAAAGAAACACTGATCAGGAGATGTAATCGGCACAAGAGCAAGGTACTCCATGCGGATACCATTTAAAATAGAAATACTTTTGTTCACTCCCTGTTTATCGAAGTCTGAATAAATCTTATCAATCCTGGAGTAATGAATCTTAAAGTCATCAAATAGCGTCCTTGCTATATCCAATTGATTATAAGTTATTTTTTCTTCAGGATTATATGGCATTGTTTCATAATCCATAGCCCCCTGACTCCAATCTTCCCTAGCAAGTATTTTTATGATTGTCGTTAAGTTTGATTCTATTTTTTCATGATCAGGTACTGTCTTAAGTTCTTTTTTGAGAAAATTATAAATCCTTTCCTGAGACTCTATTTTCATATCACTTATAAATCTCAAAATCGATTGTATATCAATTATGTCTCTTGCCGGGGAAAATTTCAGATGATGAGGATTAATGAATGTCTTTGTCTGCAAATTTGAAGCATTTTTTGAAATTGAAATAAACTTGAAAGTAAAATCATTATATTTTGTAAGATCTTTAGAAAGAGCAGATTCAATTTTATATTTTGTCGCTGTAGCTGAAACCTGGGCAATAATCTTATTGGTAGTATCAATCAAATCAATACCAGCTGCATTTGCCTGTACAGCATTTTGGTTTTGAAGTTCCCAGCTAAAGATTAAATTCAAAAAATGGAGATAAAAACTCTCTGAGTGCAGATTCAAGTCTAATATGTTCAATCCCCCTCGTCTCTCAAGACGAAAGGCAAGAAAAGATAATTTTTCTTCAATGAAGTTGAAGTATGTTTGTCGATTCATAATCTGTCTTTTTATCTTTCGTTAATCTGTTGAAACATGGAAAATAAAAAAGTTCATAAGTTTTAATCGGCTTTGATTCTTCATTGAGAAAGACTTTAATTCGCCAGTTTCGGAAAAGATGCAGTAATCATTATACCCGAAAAGATACAGTGTTTTAGATTTAAGACTTTTTTGTAATAAATGCAAGAAAGAAAAGATAGCCGCCTATGCAAGTCGGCACAGAAAAGAGGAATTAGAAAATAGGAAAGAGGGGAGCCGTCTTCGCTAAAGCTTCGCCGTGACAAGACGCCGTGCCAGGGAAGCTAGAGGGGAGAAAGCAGAGGCCAGTGGTCAGAGGCCAGTAGCCAGTATGAAAAACAAAGATTTCTCGGATTGCATCTCGAAATGACAGATTGTTTAACCCTTTGGAAAGAAAAAAAAAGGACTGAAAATCGATATCCTCAGGCTGTTATATTCAAGGCTTCTTGTGCTTCAAGGGGTAATTGGATGGGAATAAAATAGGCATCAGGATAAAGATAATCCTCGCCTGACTCATCAAGAATTCTCAAATACCCTTCTTTTTTTGCATCATCATCAGGTATGGCCTGGTAAATTTTTCTTTTTTCCAGATCTTCAGAGTCCTTATTATCAATGCAAAGCACATACATTAATTTTTTATTTTCTATTGTCATTATTAGTCCAGAAATCTTTTTATTTTAATTTTCTTTCTGCCCACGCCATGGGCCTCATACCAATGTAATTCAGAGAGTCAGATTTAAGACTTTTTTGTGATAAATGCAAGATTTATTACTAGCCTGATAGACTGTAGGCTGAAGACTGTTAGGGAAGGAAAAAAACAGCCGGCGTCGCATGAAAGCTATGCCGTGCCACGGAGGTCAGAAGCCGCCCTGTTAAATAAGATTTTATCAAATCTTTCCTTCGGAATTTAACTGGGTAAAAAGCCGGAAGTCAGTGCAAATCAGACTGAAGGCTGAAGACTATTAGGAAAAGATTAATCCAGGTATTTAAGATGAGACGTTTCCTGAACTTTTTGTTTTGATTTGGAAAAACCAGTAAATGCCTTATCGGTCTTTTTCTCAAGAGACATGCGGACTTTTCCAACATCCTCTTTTGATGAAAGAATATTATCAACTTTTTTCATTTTTACTTTTTTCAATGATTTCATCTTATACCTCGCAGAGGTTGTTAATATAACAAGAATATGGATTTATATCAACCGTGCTGAGTTGCCCAAATCTATATCTTTGGGGATCATCGGTCAAGAAATTTCGGTCATTTAACAGGAAGAAATCCGGATAATGTATTGATAAAAAAGCCATTCTATCTCTAGGGTTAGAAGTAGCATCAAATAAAATTTCTCCTGCGATCTTCCCTTCTTTATACATGTCAGGGGTTGAAATCTCACAAATCCAGATAAACTTTGGCATGGGCATTTCACAATAGACATCACTAATGCCAAACGGTATGGGATCTTTTCGCCTCATCCTCTTATATGATTTTGATGAAGTAAGGAAGGATCTAGTTATTATATTTTCATATCTCAATAAAGTGGAGCGAGCATTCAATCCCAAAATATTATTTAGTAAAATAGCTTCCGAAAGCTTTATGATGTGCTCTGCTGATAAGTGGATTTTTTCATAAAGAGGGACTATGAATGTATCAATTTCTTCTATTTTGTATTGCGACCAATAGCCATCAACTGGTTTGGGGTCATTTTTTCTTATCGAGTGATAAGGTAAAAAATTGTCATCATTTGCGATAAGTCCTGATAAATAAATATCACTGGATGCGGGAGTTTTAGAGACTGTAATATTGTAATCCGAGATGTGCCCAATTATTGTTATTGCATGTGAATGTTTTGAAAGAGCAGCCACAACCGGCAATCCGGATTCCACATACATATACAGGAGATGGTTAAATAATTGCGGTTGATGTTGTCTGATATATATCTCAGGAGTAAAACCAAAATTGGAGAACATTTCTGTGTCCTGGTAAGCTGTGAGTCCTTTTGAAGGGACAAGCCTTCCGGTCGAAACATCCTTGGTTAGCTGACTTACTTCATACGGCCATTTTTCAGCATACCGACTATATCTTTGGCTAAAATATCTGAAGATCATCCAGCATGCAGCATGAGCACAAACTGTTACATCGGTGTCCTGGCTCATATAAGGAAAACCTTTTGCCACCAATTCTGCTCCAAGAATATGAACAGGATATTCTGATGTGCAGATATGACCGGAAACAAATGGTAGTTTCATTGGATCCAACACTGTTCTTCCTATTGGGGCGACACGATTGGGCCTCAAGACAATAAAACCAATATAGTCTTTCTGGTGCTGATCGAGTTTAAAAAGCATTCTGGGTGGTATTTTGTCAGTAAAAAAATTTACGCGGATTGTCTTACGGGGATACTGCGCAAACTTTCTGGAGAAAAAATTAAAATAAGTATCTCGGTAATCAGCATCTATATACTCTTTTTCAATCACTATTGTCTTAGTGACATCTTTCAAATAGTAATAGATCAGATGAAACGCAGGAACATTTATATATCCTTCACAATTTTTATAGAAATTATTCCAGTCTTCATCGGTTTCAATCTGTATTAGAATATGTTGTTCTTCATCAAATAGGTTTATCATCTTTCTTGATCCTTATATGGTTAACAGGCATGACAACTAAATGAAACAAATCAGCTTTTAATTCTTTTCAGGGTTTTTTAAAAAAACAGAAAACAGGATAAGACCTTCATTCTTGATTAATAAACATAGGCTCATAAGTTCGTAAGTTTTAATAGGCTTTGATTTAAAATTAAGAAAGACTTTTAACGCAGTAATTCATTATACCCGAAAAGATATAATATTTTAGATAAGACTAATGGATTGAAAAAGCAAGGGAAAAGAAAGCTGAAAGCTCAAGGCTCAAAGTTGAAAGGGAAATCAAAGATCAGAGGTCAGCCGGCTTCGTTTTGATACTACGCCGTGCCTGGGATGTCAGAAAAGAGGAATTAGAAAATAGGAAAGAGGAGAAAAATGATTATTTCCGAATAAGAGGGGACATAAATTTACATTTATCCCTTGATGTTTAACGTTAAGCGTTATAGTATAGCGCTATGATAAAATCATTCAGGTGCAAAGAAACAAATAAGATATTCAAGCGCGAATATTCAAAAAAATTACCAACGGGTATTCAGAGGATTGCCTTTAGAAAATTGAGAATGCTGAACAGGGCATCGATTTTGGATGATCTTAAAATGCCGCCGGGTAATAAACTTGAAATGTTGCGAGGAGATCGTGCTGGTCAATGCAGTATCAGAATCAATGACCAATGGCGAATTTGTTTTAAATGGAATGATCAAGACGTATTTGATGTTGAAATTGTTGATTACCATTAAGGAGATAAATTATGACTGGTAAAAAAATCCCCCCCATACACCCCGGTGAAATATTGCTTGAGGAGTTTCTTAAACCCATGGGATTGAGTCAAAATAAAATTGCTCTGGATATTCGAGTGCCTGCAAGACGTATAAATGAAATTGTACTGGGTAAACGAAGAGTAACTCCTGATACAGCTTTAAGGTTAGCTAAATACTTTCATATGTCTCCACAATTTTGGCTGGGACTTCAGATGGATTATGATCTTGATATAGCAGAAGATCAGTATGCTGAGAAAATTGCTAAAGAAGTCAATGAGTATCGAGAAGCTGTATAGGTTTGCTTTTCAAATGAATAACTGGAGCCACCGTGCGGAATCGAACCGCAGACATCCTCATTACGAGTGAGGTGCTCTACCAACTGAGCTACGGTGGCTTAATAGTAATTTCAGGTAGTTACAAACCCGAGAATATTGGGAGTCCTAATTTATGACAAAATGTGACATACCAGTTTTGTCTATACTGGTCAAGCCATTTAAGAGGTTAACAGCTTCCTTTTTCATATCTTCTGATCCGTAAAATCCCCAGTATGCCGTCACATCTGTATCTCAGTAAGTTTGTCTGCATCAGAGTATGGTATTATTGAGCCGGTAGTTTTGTTCTTCCACACTTTCTCACGGTGTGCCGCGTTAAAAACTGATTTTTTACTGGGAAATGAAAGCGCAACTCTTATAATTATCCTTCTTTCCTCATAAGTAAGCGGTTCAGCTTTTGTCTCATCTGAATTGCGTATTAAATCAATTAATTCTTTGTAATTATTAAGCTGTGGGCCATGTGGGAGTGCAGCATATGGTGAACCCGTGATACTTCTGCCAAGCCTGTGAAAAGCCATCATATCCGCATACCATAAATACTTTGCGTCCTTTAGCATCATGTCTCCATCTTGTAAGAATTCATGACCTGTTTCCTTTTCAAACTCTTTCATTACAAGTTTTACTCGTTCGATTGATAACACTCGATTCCCAGTGACATTATTCCCGACTTTTATTTGCTGGAATGCTGCTTTAAGTGACGTATTCATGGATTTTGTTTGAATGATGCCGTTCTCCCACCTCTTAATGCTGGCAATTCCTACTCCTGCTCTTTTTGAAAGCTCCTTTTGTGTTAAACCAAACTTTTCTCTTTGTTCTCTTATTTCTGCCCCAGTCAATAAACCCACTTTTTTTCTGTAAGCATCCGAAATAACATTTTGTATGGTTGCGGCCTGCTCAATTGTGGCAATTTCCATTCCGCATTCTTCACAAACAAACGAATCAACCTGAAAACTTAATTCTTCACCCTTAAAGGTTATATTTTTTTTAATTGTTTTAACTGCCATTAAACCATGGTTATTTGGGCAGTTTTGCATTTCTTTTTCCATTCTTAACCTCCTTTCCCTTTCCTGTCACAATGTAAAGAGACAAGGTATAAACAATCATTTTTGAAACAAAACTTTACGTATGCTTCACAGCCAAATAATTTACTTTTCCAACTAAAGGCGAAGAGCTCAGAATCTACTATTTCAACTTTATAAGATCTCTGTGGTGGTCGTTGCCCAGCATAATCCCCTGGATTAATTTCATTTAAAACAGATGCGAAAATAGTTTGTATATCTTTAACTTGATAACCTAACTCAATTGCGTCAGATGCTAACGTAACGGGATCAATAAATCTAAAATTTCCATTCGAAGTAAGCTCAAGAGCATATTTGATTTTATTAAAAAGCTCCTTAAAAGATGGCCGTTTCATAATTTTCCTTCTAGGTATCAAATGATACCATGATAGACATACTAGTATCAATTGATGCCAATGTCAACTTTTACTTTATTTCTAAAATGGTGTGACAAAATGTGACAGTAACTATTTTTTTTACTTCATTTTCTTTCTTTATTTACCTGTCCATAATTTTTTCCAAACATCATTTTATGAATTGTACCCGGATTCAAACCGGTCCAGTTCATCCAGAAGACTGTCCAGATATCCGGAAGTAAAAGGGAGAGAATCCCTGCGTTCAATTAACTCATTTTTATACTCGATTACCGTTTCATAGTGCTTTCTTCTTGCTGATTCTGTCTTGAGTGTTTCCGCCTTTTCCATGCTTTGAAGGATCTTTTTCCATTCTTTTCTAAAACTGTCGACTTCCTGCCATTTCGCGAGGTTTCTGCTGCCCGAATAGATATCCAGGTCTGGGGAGGATTCCAGAAGGTAATCCATTCTTCTTTCATTTTTGTGGCATGCGTACCTGAATTTGCAGTATTCACAGGTAAGTCCGTCTGCTGAGTGGTGAAAAAAGCCTTTTTCAATGAGATCGGTAAGATGAGTAATAAACTCATCAATAAGGATTACTCCGCTGATATCAATCCCGCTGCCGGATGAGTTATTGATAACAGAGTTTTTTAATGGCGCATTTTCTATAAAGGCGTTTCTTTTTAAGGAATAAAAGGCGGCTGATATTTTACCGGGATTATCAATCGATTGAAGCGCCCTTATATATACGGGCAACTGGAAAGCAAGGTCCTTCTTTATATTTGA
>JASFHE010000374.1:0-6787 GCA_050123415.1 Desulfobacteraceae bacterium
AATTCGATTGGCATCAAGTAGCATAGGTGAATCACAACAAGTTGTAAGTGGCGAAAAATCGGAACCTTATGCAAGTCCTTAACCGGAAATTACTGATTTTTACAGGAATATTTATTGTTTGTAAGCCCGGAAATATGATATAAATTTGGATAAAAATTGTCTGAAAGTAAATAACTTTTAAATTGTAACTCAAATTTCTTTAATAATGTATAAATTTAGTTACATTTTATTATGTCTATTCCAGAATTAATCATTTCGGAGAGCTGAAATGAATTATAATACGGCGCTTAGAGGGTATACGGCAAAAAGAATAGAAGAAATTGAGACTGCCGATATAGCAATGGGAATACCCAGTTATAACAATGAAAAAACAATCGCCCATGTTATTCAGATGGTTACCCATGGACTGGCTACTCATTATAATGAAAAGCGAAGTGTTATCCTTATTGCTGATGGCGGGTCAACTGATGATACAAGAGAGGTTGCCAAGGAATTTGAAATAAAGCCCTGGCAGGAAAAAATTGTATCAATATACCGGGGACCGGGAGGAAAGGGGACAGCCCTCCGGTCGGTATTCGAAGCAGCAAAAAGGCTGAATGTTAAGGTCTGCGCAATGGTTGATTCCGATCTCAGGAGCATCACTCCGGACTGGGTAAAATATCTTCTTGAGCCAATACTGAATCATGGATATCAGTATGTATCACCTGTATATGTGCGGCACAAATACGATGGAACAATCACCAATAATATTGTCTACAACCTGACAAGGGCACTGTACGGAAAAAGAATAAGGCAGCCTATTGGAGGCGATTTTGCCATTTCAAATGACGTGGCTAAATTTTATACTGAACAGGATGTCTGGGATACGGATGTCGCCAGGTTCGGTATTGACATATGGATGACTACCAGCGCAGTGACCCAGGGATTTAAAATATGCCAGTCTAATCTTGGAGTAAAGATACATGATGTAAAGGATCCGGGACAGCATTTAGGGCCGATGTTCAGACAGGTGCTGTCAGCCCTTTTTTTACTTATGGAAAGATACGAAAGCAACTGGAAAAGCATTAAGGGCAGCGAAGCCCTGGAGCTGTTCGGTTATGAAGGTTCATTGGAGCCGGAACCTGTCAATGTGAATCTTGAATTGATGATTGATCTCTTTAAAACAGGTTACGGGCAGTTTTCATCCCTCTGGAAGAATATTCTAAGCAAGTCAAGCTTTAAACAGATTACTGATACCTCAAAGATGGATTCCAAAGAATTCCATCTGTCCACTGAGGTGTGGGTGAAAATATTATACGAACTGGCAGCAACCTATCACTTGTGGGATGTGAATAGAAATAAACTGCTTGATATGATGACCCCGCTTTATTTCGGGAGGGTGGCATCCTTTGTTAAACAGAGCTGGGAAATGTCATCAAGCGAGGCGGAAAGCCTTGTGGAAGACCAGGCAGTCAAGTTTGAGGATCAGAAAGACTATCTCATTAAGGTATGGGATAAAAAAACCGAAGAAAAACTGATGCATAGCAAATAATTATAAAGGAGATGTTAATGTTTAAGAATATTCTGGTGCCTGCTGATCTGACCGAAAAAAGTATTAGAGCCCTTGAAATAGCCGTTGGTATGGCAAAGAATAATGCCTGCCGGATAACCCTTCTTCATGTTGTGGAAACAATTGACGATGATGAAGGAGAAGAAGAGTTCCGTGAGTTTTATAACAGGCTTGCTGACCGTGCAGCTAAGAAAATGGCAGAACTCGCGAATAAATATGGTACCGATAAGATCGATATTCATACTGAAATCATTTATGGCAAACGCGTACCCGAAATCGTAAAATATGCCTCTGAAAAAGAGATTGACCTTATTATCCTCAGCTCCCATAAAATTGAAGACATGGGATCAATGGACGGGTGGGCAACAATAAGTTACCGGGTCGGGATACTTGCTCCTTGTCCGGTAATGATGGTGAAATAATGCCACAAAAAAACAGAATAAATCTTTATGATAATCGATCAATAGCTTTTTCCTCTTTTCATATTAAAATGAAAATGCTTGTCATGTGCCTCACTGTGGCTATGGTGTTATCTAATATAGTTTGTTTAGCTGAAAATACTCCTCCTCAGGCAAAAATGCCTCCGCCTGTATTAAAGAGGGCGGTTCTTTGTGAGAAAGTCCTGAACAGTACTACACCGATAAATGAAAGTGTTGTTTTTTCTTCAAGCATTGGAAAGTTAATATGCTTTACCGATTTTGATCCGGTTTATGAGGAGACCTCCATTTATCATAAATTTTATTTTAAAGACAAATTAAGCTCCAGGTTTACATTAACCCTTAAACCTCCCCGTTGGGCAACACAAAGCAGTATACAGATAAGAGGAGAAAGTGATAAAGGGCCGTGGCGGGTGGAAATAACCGATGCTGAGGGTAATATTCTCAGCACCATTCGATTCAGTATTACAGATTAATTATTATGACCCAGGAGTTTATATATACAATAAGGTGGCAGGATATTTTTGATATCCTTTTAATGAGCTATATACTTTTCAGGCTTTATGTACTTTTTAAAGGTACCAATGTGATTTTCGTCCTGATGGGTATAGCTATTTTATTATATTTTGAACCGATCGCCTCTCATATGGGGCTGATCGTTACCAGCCGGGTTGTCCAGAGTTTTACTGTCGTAGCTCCAATATTGATAATTGTTATTTTCAGAAATGAAATAAGGACAGTCCTTCAGGCAAAAAATTTCAAGGCTATATTTTGGGGAATTCCTCTTTATGAAATAGAGACTCCGGCGGATATAATAGCAGAGAGTGTATTTGAGATGGCATCAAAGGGAACCGGTGCTATTCTGGTTATTCCGGGCAAAGAAGATATTTCCGATTCTGTACATAGTGGTATTGATTGGGATGGCAGGATTTCGAAGGAAATGATCCTAAGTATTTTCTGGTATGAAAATCCTGTGCATGACGGCGCAGCTGTCATATCGGGTGACAGAATAACACAAGTAGGCGCGGTGCTGCCTCTTTCCCACAGAAAAGATATTCCATCTTATTATGGTATGCGTCACAGAGCTGCCGCAGGTCTGGCAGAAGCAACTGATTCACTGGTTATTCTGGTATCTGAAGAAAGAAGAAATGTCATTATCGCTAAAGCCGGGAATATTACCAATATTAAAAATGAGAGTGAATTAACCTTCCATATCAATAATCATTTTGGCATTACCGAAAAAGAGCCAACCGATAATAAAAGGCAAAAATTTGAACTTGCGGCGGCTGCACTTGTTTCATTGTTTTTTATAACAGGTATATGGCTCAGTTTTACCCGGGGTATAGATACTTACATTACACGTGAGGTTCCAGTCGAATATACAAACAGTAACCAGGATTTAATTGTAATGGATACTTCCGTCAAGACTGTTTCGCTTGATCTTAACGGTTCCGGAAAACTGCTTAAGAGTCTTTCTTCCGGGCAGGTTAAGGTTGGCATTGATTTAAGTTCCGGTGAAATAGGACGCAATACATATAATATTACAAGTGATAATATAACTCTTCCTCCCGGTGTTTTTTTAAGAAACACAACCCCTTCATCAATCAATATTGTATTGGATAGGTTGACCCGGAAAAGCGTTCCTGTTCAGGCCGACTGGAAAGGAAAACTGGAAGCCGGTATCATGATATCCGGTGTTTCTTATAAACCTGAAGTCGCTGTCATCAGTGGTCCCAGTTTAATACTTAATGATATATCAACGGTTTATACTGATAAGATTCCCCTTGAGGATATCAGACAAAGCGGAAAAATGGAAGTAAACCTTGATCTTAATAACAAGGTTAAGATTGAGAACAGTATAAATGGGAAATTTACTTTGGAATATCTTGTTGAGAAACGGGAAGTATCGGGCGCAGACTAGTGCCGGAATTTTATACCAGATATATATTATGACTTTTTACACCTCACACGATATCCGATGCAAATTTCCGGTAATACAAATTGTATTTGCAAGGCTGGGAGACATAAGTGAAAAAATCTATTACAAAAACAAAGATTGTCTGTACCATCGGGCCGTCAAGTGATTCTTCGACTGTCATCCGGGAACTGATACTTTCCGGGATGAATGTGGCCAGACTTAATTTTTCACATGGCAGGCATTCCGAACACGGAGAAAAAATAAGAGTCATCAGGCAACTGTCAAAAGAGCTCGATAAACCCATTGCAATACTGCAGGACCTGGCCGGTCCAAAAATAAGAACAGGCACTATCCCTGATCCCGGTATAGAGCTTTCTCCGGGGGATACTCTGGTTCTCACAACCGAAAAGGTTGCAGGGAGCCAGACCAGAGTAAGCGTAACCGACCCTGGTTTACCCGGAGTAGTAAAACCGGGTGACCGGATCCTCCTTGCGGACGGTTTAATGGAACTCAGTGTCCAGGACATTCTTTTAAAAGAGATACACTGCGAGGTGCTTACCGGAGGGATATTGACCTCCAATAAAGGAATAAATCTTCCCACGCGCAGTATTCGTATGCCTTCACTGACCCCTAAAGATCATGATGATCTGATGTTTGGTCTTGAAATGGGTGTGGACCTTGTTGCCCTTTCTTTTGTGCGAAATGCTAAAGACGTCATAAATGTTAAGAGTATTATTGAAAAAAATAAAAGAAAAGTGCCTGTTATTGCAAAAATTGAAAAACATGAAGCTATTGATAATATCAGGGAAATACTTGGAGTTTCAGATGGTTTAATGGTGGCGCGAGGTGATCTTGGTGTGGAAATTCCTCTTGAAAGAGTTCCGGTTATACAGAAGCAGTTGATACGGATGGCCAACGAGGCGGGCAAACCGGTAATTACCGCCACTCAAATGCTTAGATCAATGGTTGACTCACCGCGCCCCACAAGGGCGGAAGCCGGTGATGTGGCCAACGCGGTTCTTGATGGCACTGATGCCGTAATGCTTTCCGAAGAGACAGCATCAGGGAATTATCCGGTCAATGCTGTTAGGAATATGTCAAAAATTTCAGGGTATGCCGAAACTATATATCCCCATGAGAAGTTTATGAAAGCTGTTCCCGGGGATAAAACCTATGAATCTGTAGCATTTTCTGCCTGTGTTCTGGCTGAACAGATTAATGCCTCTGTAATCATAACTCCCACGCGCTCAGGAAGAACTGCAACGCGAATATCAAGATTCAGGCCGAGTTGCCCTGTAATTGCCTTGTCTCCTGATATTGATGTTGTGAGATGGCTTTCTATCTTTTTTGGGTGCAGCGCTTTTCTTATCCCTGAAATAGGCAAAACCGGTAATATTATCAATGAGTTTACGCATTTTGCCCTGAAGACAGGAATAGTGGAAAAGGGTGATCTGGCTGTCGTAACAGCCGGTGATCCCGGGGGGTATGAGCAGACTACAAATATGATTGAGGTGGTCAGAATATAACTGACTTTCTTTAACAGATATAAAGGAGAAAAAATGTCAAATAATAATAGTAAAAAAGGCGTTATTGCAATCCTTACCGGCGGAGGGGATGTCCCGGGCCTGAATCCTGCCATTAGAGCTATAACAATAAGGGCCATCAGGGAAGGGTACCAGGTGATTGGTATCCGTCACGGGTGGCAGGGAACGATCGGTATTATACCTGATAAAGAGGCTGACAACTCAGATCACTACCAGGTGCTTACGGAAGAAATAGTCAATAAGGCAGGGAGAACCGGAGGAACCTTTCTGCACACATCACGGGCAAGACCGAGTCATGTAAAAAAAGAAAGTGTACCTGAACATCTGAAAGATAAATATCCGGAAGAAGTTAACGACCTGACACCTGAAGTCCTGAAAAATCTTGATTTTTTGGGGGTTGATTACCTGATACCGATCGGCGGGGATGATACATTGAGTTACGGAGTCAGGCTGTACCAGGAGGGGATGAAGGTGGTTGCAATTCCAAAAACAATGGATAACGATGTCCCGGGAACCGATTACTGCATTGGCTTCAGTACCTGTGTAACCAGAACCATATCCATGACAAACAGCCTGCGCACATCCGCCGGATCCCATGAGCGTTTCCTGGTAATGGAGGTGTTCGGCCGCTATGCCGGATTTACTGCAATGCTCCCGGCGATGGCAGGTGCGGCAAACAGGTGTGTTATTCCTGAACACGAATTTGATATTGAACTCCTTACAGAACTCCTTACCCAGGATCGCAATAAAAATCCGAGTCGTTATTCAGTAGTACTTGTTTCCGAGGGCGCCATGTTTAAAGGCGGAGAGATGATCTTCCAGGAGGCCAGAACCGATGCCTACGGACATAAAAAGCTTGGAGGAATTGGTGATCTGGTGTCATCGGAACTCAGGGAGCGATCGGCGAAATACAATAATGGAAGACCGATTGAAATAATCAACCAGAAACTTGGCTACCTTGTGAGGGGAGGAGATCCTGATGCAATTGATTCAATTGTACCAATGGCATATGGGAACCTCGCACTGGATCTTATTATGGATAAAATACATGGACGGATCGTTGTGTTGAAAAACGGAAGGTATGACAACATGCCAATTGAAGTGGTAACAAGTTCAAAAAAAATCGTTGATATTGAAAAACATTATGATACAAAAAGATTACGGCCCTTATATAAAAGCTTTGAGATGAAGCCTCTTTTTATTATGACTAATTAGATTAAATAGTGCCCATCCAGAAAGAACCAAAATCTGGATGGAGCTTTCAGCATTCAGCTATCAGCCGTCAGCTAAGACTCCGTTTTAAAAACATTTTGCTGAAAGCTGAACGCTGATGGCTGAC
>JASFHE010000375.1:0-6773 GCA_050123415.1 Desulfobacteraceae bacterium
ATTATGGCCCTAGCTTAAAGTTGTTTGCTTGATTAATGCCTAATATTTATGTACGTATTATCAATAAAATGTTGTAGGGTACCGAGACTGACTGACGGCTTTGTGAGAACTTTGGACTCTCAAGTTAATAAACAACGCGTTAAATTTTCATATATTGATAAAAACAACGCGTTGTTTTATTCTAAATTGAAAAAAAAGGGAGGTAGTGAGAATGGTCGAATCAAAATATTCAAAATATATACTGGAGACACCCAAGGGGAAACTGCATACAGGAGAAGTATTTGAGGGATTTCTTGCCAGCCCTGACAAACTTGGCGTTGACTGCCAGATACTGTATTCAGTCATAACAGAGGCCGACCTTGAGGGTGATGAAACAGAACCGCATACTCATGATTTTCCTCATGTAATGTGCTTTTTTGGCAGTAATCCGAATGATAAATATGATTTTGATGCTGATATTGAATTTTATATGGAAGGTGAACCGCAGATTATCAATAAACCATCAATAGTAACGGTCCCCGCAGGGATGTCCCATTGTCCTCTTATTTTTAAAAGAATCGGTAAACCGGTTATGTGGGTGGAGGTAATGCTTACTTCCAGCTATGGAAGGGAATGATAAAAGACGGCTCAAAGCTGAAAGGTCAAAGGTTAGAGGTTAAAGGAAAGAGAAGAGAGAAAATAGAATAAAACATTCAGGTTATTCGAAAATCCGGTGGGGTAAAGCCCCACCACGGGTTTTCACTATATACGTTGTCTTTTATCTCTCTATTCTTTTAAAATTTTTTAAAAATAATACTTTATCGATTGCCATAATACTTTTCCACCAGTTCTCACTTATAGAAAACTCTTTCTTATACTGCTCATTATTATCAAACCACGACCAGTTAATCCCCCAGACGCTGTTTTCCGGTTTGGTTTCTATCAGGTAGTCCAGTTCTTTCTCCACAATTTCTTTATTTTCCGGAAAGAAGATACTATGTGGTGTTTTGATATAATTCGACGGGCGAACGCCATAATATGCCCATTTTGAAATATCATTTTCAATAGAATCGTTGACTAACTCCTTAATTTTTGCTTGTTTGGCAAGTATTTCATTTTCGGGAAAAATATTTTTACCTTTTATTGAATCTAAAAGTATGTGATATCCATATATGCCCAACTCACCATATTCTTTCCTGGTTTTCAGGAAACTAAACAGAATAGCTGCCATTTTTTTTGCTGATGCAAATAGTGTATCCTTTCCATCAAAGGTGTCGAGGCAAAATGCGCATATTTCAGCAGTCAGCCCAATGTTTTCTTTTTTATTTTGTTCCGGATTGTATTGCCACCAGGGAGCATGCGGGAAAAAATCGTTACCAGGCACAGAAAAACTCCAGCCTGTGTCTTCGGAATAATCAGGCATGCTTTTCAGGTAGTCAAAGATTCCTTTATAAATTTTGTGTTCAAAATCATCAAATTCAATCTTCTTCATTATATTAATAGCATACAAAGTTGTGTATGGAGTGGAGTCCGGATTCCAGTTGTCAGGCTCAAGTGCATTACCAAATCCGCCATCGCTATTCTTATAATACTCAATTTCGGTAATAATGTCTTTTTTGTGTCCTCCTTCAAAAAAATAACGCCACATAGACACTTCAAGGGCACGAGCATTCCGGTGAATCCATTCCGAGATTTCTTTAAATGATTCTTTTGATAATTTCATTTTTACCTCCATTATTTATCAGAGTATTCCATCCTTCATATATCAGGTTTGTTTATTACATTATGATTATTTTCTTGTATTGGAAAAATGGAACATTTACTGATTTGTTTGGAAATATTTCGATGGCGGGAATAGTGTGAATTCTTTAAAGTCAGAAATCATGTGCGACTGATCGTAGTAACCGAAGTCCTGCGCAAGGTGACAGAAGTTGACCGGAGCGCTATGCTTCTTAATATATCCGATTACTTTTCTGACCCTGCAAATCCTCATGTACTGAACAGGGTTTATTCCTGTATATTTCTGAAACAAACGTCTCAAATGCTGTCTGCTTATGTTAAGTTCAAGACTCAGGTTTTCTATTGAATCATATTCGATGTTTTCATTTATCTTTTTTAAGGCTGTTAAAAACTTGCCTTCAACAGAAAATAAAATGTTTTTATATTTTATAAGCATCTCCTGAAGAAAACTGATTTGCTGACCTGAATTTTTTAGATTGCCTATTTTATCTTCCAGCCAATCTGCATTTTTCCAGAAATCCTTTAGATCAACAATAATATCTTTAAACTCACTCATCGGTATTCCGAATAATGCGAAGGCGTATCCGGGCTTAAAGCGGATCCCTAATAAATCGGACTTAACAGATTGAATTGGTCTGGTCATCGTGCCCACAAAGGAAGAAGTTATCTTCCCGCTCTGACTCCGATCAATAAGGATGTCG
This sequence comes from Desulfobacteraceae bacterium, assembly GCA_050123415.1. GTDB lineage: Bacteria > Desulfobacterota > DSM-4660 > Desulfatiglandales > HGW-15 > JAAZBV01. The sequence continues at coordinate 2,421 of JASFHE010000375.1, forward strand.
GCCATGTTGTCCGGAATTATAATACTGGGATTGCCTGATGATTTGTCCGATGCGGTATAGCTCCAGAAGCAATCTATGCAACGGGATAGTTTCGTGTGGGGTTGATATTCTTTATAAGGCATATTGATATTTGTCTCAGCGAGCTCAGTGAGAGAAAAAGCTTTTAATCCTTAAGCATTTCCTTTAAAAATTCCCCGGTATGGCTTCCTTTTACTTTAGCTACATCCTCGGGAATACCCTCTGCGACAATATGCCCCCCTTCATCACCCCCTTCAGGCCCGAGGTCGATTATCCAGTCTGCCGTTTTTATAACATCAAGGTTATGCTCTATAACGATTATAGTGTTCCCTGCGTCTGTCAGTGTGTGAAGCACATCAAGCAGTTTCTGGATGTCGGCGAAATGCAGGCCTGTTGTGGGTTCATCAAGTATATAAACTGTATCACCGGTTGCCACCTTGGCAAGCTCCCTGGCGAGCTTGATCCTCTGGGCTTCCCCTCCGGAGAGTGTCAGGGCGCTCTGGCCCAGTTTTACGTATCCTAATCCAACGTCCGAAAGGGTCTGTATTATCTTTTTTATCTTTGGAATGTTTTCAAAAAATTTCAATGCTTCGTCAACATCCATATCCAGTACATCTGATATATTCTTTCCCTTATAATGGACCTGAAGGGTCTCCTTGTTAAAACGTGTACCTTTGCATACATTGCAGGTTACCCACACGTCGGCCAGGAAATGCATCTCCACTCTTTTTTTCCCGTGTCCCTGGCAGGACTCGCATCTCCCGCCCTTTACATTAAAGCTGAAACGTCCGGGCTTATAACCCCTGGCTTTTGAATCGGGCAGCTGGGAAAAAAGATCCCTGATATGTCCCATCAACTGTACATAGGTGGCGGGATTTGAACGGGGAGTACGCCCGATCGGAGATTGGGTAATGTTGATTATCTTATTTATTTTTTTAATGCCGTTGATTCGTTTATGTTTGCCGGGTTTATTGTCAGAGTTATGCAATGCCCTGGCTAAAGCAGGGTAGAGAGTCTGAGCTACAAGGGAAGACTTTCCACTCCCGGAAACACCTGTGACACATGTGAAGAGACCCAGGGGAAAACGCGCTTTAAGTTTTTTTAGATTATTCTGTTCCGCGTCAACAACAGTTATCCATTTGCCGTTTGATGGCCTCCTCTTGCCATTTGGCGACGTCACTTTAAGCGCGTGGCTCAGGTATTTTCCTGTGAGTGATTTTTTCTTTTTTATGATTTTTTTTAACGGGCCTTCCGCAACTACCCACCCGCCGTTTATACCGGCTCCTGGGCCAAGATCAACAATCCAGTCGGCGGTTGTCATTGTTTCTTCATCATGTTCGACAACAACAACTGTATTACCCAGGTCTCTCAGTCGAACCAGGGTGTCGAGCAGTCGGCGGTTGTCACGCTGATGAAGGCCTATGGACGGTTCATCCAGCACGTAAAGAACTCCCGAAAGACCGCAGCCTATCTGGCTTGCCAACCGGATACGCTGGCCTTCTCCTCCGGAAAGGGTTGAGGCCGGGCGATCAAGGGTGAGGTAATGCAGGCCTACATTCAACAGGAACCGGAGACGTTCTCCAATCTCCTTTAATACCTCTTCCGAAATCTCCTTTTCTTCCTGTGACATCCCTGGGAGTAAATTATTGATCCAGGCGGATGATTCACCAATGGACATCTCTGTTACTTCAATAATACTTTTGTCTCCCACAGTGACCGCGCTGCTTTCAGGTCTCAGTCTCCTGCCGTTGCAGGTGGAGCATGGCTGGGTACTCATAAATGAAGCGTACCACTTTCGGGTAAATTCTGATTTTGTCTGGTGGTATCTGCGGCGGATTGAGTTTACTTCGCCTTCATGTAATCCCTTGTATTCTCCGCTGCTCCTTGTGTTATCCCATCTCCATACGATTTTGGCTCCGCCAAAGAGTATTGCATCCTGGCATTTTTGGGATAGATCTTTCCATTTTGTATTGAGATTATGCCCGAATTGTTCCACGATCTGTTTTGCTATTTTATACCTTCCGCCACCTGTTTTTTTTGCAATCTCTCCCCATGTGCGGACCGCTCCCTGGTTGATTGTTTTATCCGAGTCATAAAAAAGTTCAGGATCAACCTCGAGTCTTGTTCCGAGGCCGTTGCATTCAGGGCACATGCCGATTGGTGAATTAAAACTGAACATTGCAGGCGTCAGTTGCGGAAAACTCAAGCCGCAGTCCACGCAGGAATTTAACTCGGATAAGAGCCATTCATCACCATCACCTTTATCCACTACAATAAGCCCATCACCGGCTTTTAAAGCTGTTTCAACAGAATCCGTGAGTCTTGTAATAAACGAACCGTTTGTTTCATTTTCGTCGGGAACAACCAGCCTGTCCACAACCAGTTCAATATTATGTTTTTTCTTTTTATCAAGGATAATTTCTTCATCAAGGGATCTTACTTCTCCGTTAACACGCACACGGGTAAATCCTTCTGACCGGGCATTTAAAAAGGTATCTTTAAAAGTCCCCTTTCGGTTGCGTGCAAGCGGTGCCAGTATCTGTAAACGGGTCTTTGGAGGAAGTGCTGCCACCTGCTCTACTATTTCCTGGGCAGACTGGGCCTTTACAGTTTTGCCGCATTTAGGGCAGTGGGGTATTCCTATCCCGGAGTAGAGTACGCGAAGATAGTCATATATTTCAGTTACAGTAGCGACCGTTGATCTCGGATTTTTGCTTACTGCCTTCTGCTCAATCGCAATGGCCGGGCTGAGACCGCCTATATAGTCTACCTTGGGTTTTTCTGTCTGATCTATAAATTGACGGGCATAGGAGGAGAGTGACTCCACATAACGTCTCTGCCCCTCCGCGTACAGGGTATCAAAGGCAAGGCTGGATTTACCGCTTCCGGAAACTCCTGTTATAACTACAAGTTTAAATCTTGGCAGTTTTACATCTATATTTTTAAGGTTATGTTCTCTTGCGCCTTTAATAAGTATATCTTCTAAAAACATCTTTGTTACCGTCTGAGAATGAAATTGATAAAAAACGACACATTATACTGTTATAAGAATATGGTAAAGAAAAAACAGCTTTCAGCGGTCAGCATTCAGCTATCAGCCCAGTTTGTTCAAATACTTTTATAAAGTAAGTAATTTAATCAGTTATTCCAGTATAGAAAATGGATTATTAAAATTTACCAGAAGGGTAACATACCGGGTATGACATAAAATGTCAGAGGGATGGAAAATTTATTAGATAGCGCCCATCCAAAAACTAAAGTTTTTGTTCGGCAGCTGTCAGCACTCAGCGTTCAGCTTTCAGTAAAAGGCTTTTAAAATAAAGACTTAGCTGACGGCTGATAGCTGAAAGCCTGGAATCAAAAATTTGACATTTTTGATTCCATATTACCTGTCATATTTACCCGCCTGTCCAACAATAAAATGGAATATAGGTCTTTCCACTTTATGAAAAATTATGGGGCAGTGTCTTGTTCCCTTTGGTATAAAGATAAGGCAGCTGTTTGTAAGTTCATATTTTTCATCCTCGATCCAGAATTCCACTTCACCACACAGGTCTCTGGTGTCATCAGGATTAGTGCCGAAAAGGGTTACTATTTCATCAAATTCATGGGAGTGGGATTCGCCTTCCATTACAATTTTTTCTTTTTTTGGCCATATCCAGGCCACGTCTGAAAAAAATGGTGTGTTTTCAGCTACATCCTTATTAAATTGGAATAAAAGGGTGCCTATTTCATCTTTTCCTCTGTTAAATTCCTTATTAATCAGGTGCTCGTACTTTTTCTCAGTCATTTTCGGTCTCCCATTTTTATGTATATTCGTGTTATGATTACATAACTTAAAATGACAATCCTTACCAGTTATTATTTTACATATGGAGATAAAATGGAACTCAAGCAAATCTTCAAACATATCGAACAGATCGGATTTCTTACATTTTCAACAATCGAAGACGGTTGCGTCCATTCCCGGATAGCCCATTTTTATGCATGTGATGAAGGTGGACTTTATCTCAGGACAATGTTTATTAAGCCCTTTTATAAACAGATGATCAAAACCGGGAATCTGGCAGTTTGCGGTATGTACCCTTCCTCTCAAATCACCGGCAGCGATGAAAATGGTATTCCGGACTTTGAACCGGGATATACCTTAAGGATTACCGGTGATGTAAGGGAATTGTCAGAGGAAGAGGTCAGGGAAAAGGCAGAAACGAATGAGCAGTTTAAGGTGGCGCTTTTTGATATGAAAAAATACCCTGCTACCCGAAACCTTGTCATGTACAGAGGCAAGGGGGAAATTTATGACTTTGATTATGAGATGGTCAACCGGGATCATAA
>JASFHE010000376.1:0-6740 GCA_050123415.1 Desulfobacteraceae bacterium
TTATAATAATATTCAGAAGGGAGTCGTTGACAAATTCAGCGGCAGCAACGTTATCCTCATTGACCTTGAAACCATAAGTATCGAAAAGAGTTTTAATTATATTGAGCTTTTGGGAGAGATTTTTAACAGGCAAAAAGAAGCAAAAAATATTGTACTGGAAAATAAGGAATATATAGAGCTTGTTAAAAAGAAAATCGTTCTTATCCCTGAAGGCAAAAGAAAAAGAGTTATGCGGTTAATGGGACGAGACAAGATAATGACACCTGGCGATGACTCCTTTCAAAAAGAATTTGTTGAACTCGCCGGGGGGATTGTTCCTGTTTTTAATAAAGACGGGAGTGTAATTCCCATCAGTAAAAATGAATTTATTAAGTTTAATCCCCAGGCTATTTACTGCTGTGGCAATGATAAAAAACTTGGTGACAAACTGTTGAAAGATCCGGAATACAGAGATATCGATGCAATAAAAAATTATGAAGTATATTATTTCCCCTGTGATCTCACATGCAGGGCAGCTACCAATATTGGATATTTTGTCATGTGGCTTTCGGCAAGGATCAATAGTGATGAGTTTGCAAAGGAAGAAAACCTGGTCCTGCCGGAAAAGGTGGTTGATTCAAAGGACCTTGATGTAAAGCTAGATTATGTAACAGAATGCAGAATTGATTATACTAACATCTTTGATTTTTTTAATAAATCATTGATTGTTGAATTCGATAGGCCTGTAAGCGTTATATCGACCCTGGAAGGCCCCAGGGAAAATATTAAGACGGTTGGCAATCATTATTCACCCAATGCCCTCTGGTCTGTACTGCATGATGGCGGAGTGGAAGGGCTTAGGAAAAAAATATATAAAATACTGGATAAATCGGAAAAGCATACGAGTTTTCTGTTTACCGGTGCAGATGTTGACAATGTCGCTGTAATAAATGAAAAATATAAAGAAATGTCTGTTTATGCCCTAGTTACTGCCGGAGTTACATCAAATGCAATCAGAACATCTATAGATGATGGTGCATTTTATGAGCCAGGCACAATAAATATAGTACTGTTGCCCAATATGAAACTCACAAAAAGGGCAATGACAAGGGCTATTATTACAGCTACGGAGGCAAAGAGCGCTGCCCTTCAGGATCTTGATATAAGGAGCAGTTACAGCCCGGGATACCAGGCTACCGGAACCGGTACGGATAATATGATTATTGCTGAAGGCAGCGGTGACATAGTGCTGGACAACAGCGGAGGTCATACAAAATTTGGAGAGCTCATTGCAAAGGCAGTATATAAAGGCGTAAAGGAAGCAATTTACAAGCAGAATGGCATAGTTCAAAATCGAAATATATTTCAAAGACTTAAGGAAAGAAACATCACTATTTCCGATGATATTTCTCCGATTGAATGCGACTGTGGTATAAAAAAGGGTTTCTTTTCCGGTAGAGTTGAAAGGATTCTCAATATACCCCAATATGCCTCATTTATCAGCTCGGCTCTCGCAATAAGCGATGACTATGAAAACGGGCTGGTCACAGACCTTACCGGATTTAAAGCATGGTGTTATGATGTGGCATATGATATATCAGGGCAAAAGTTCAGCAAAATGGAAGACTTTCTTGATAATGAAAAGATTCCGGTTGTGATACGCATGGCACTGAATGCATTATTAAACGGAATATATCAAAGGGAATTAAGAAATAGTGAATAAAAAACTAACATTATTTTTTATATTTGTATTATTATTCGGAACAGCCGGTCTATCCTTTGGCGGGACATATAAAGATGCCGTAGGAAGAGAAGTTGTTATTGAGCATAACCCAACCCGTATTGTCCCTCTTGCTCCGAGCCTGACGGAAATACTTTATTACCTTGGAATGGGTAATAAGGTAGTGGGTGTAACCAATTACAGTTATTATCCGCCTGAAGCACTCAAAAAACCGAAAATCGGTTCATATATAGATATTAATATTGAAAAGATACTCACCCTTGGACCTGACCTGGTAATAGGAACCAAAGATGGCAACAAGCCCGGTGTTGTCGACCTTCTTGAACAGGCAAAAATCCCCACTTATATTGTAGATCCCAGAAATGTTGTTGAGGTAATAAATACAATCCGGATAATAGGAAGGCTTTGCGGGGTTGAAGAAAGGGCGAATCGGCTCGCCAGTGGACTGGAAAACAGGCTTGAACGAATTAAAAAAAGTGTGGAAGACAGGAAAAAGCCCCTTGTTTTTTTACAGATCAATCTCCATCCCATTATGACCGTGAATAAAAATACATTCCATCAGGATATTATCACCATTGCAGGCGGCATTAACATGACTGCCGAATCCAGGGTAAATTATCCGAGAGTAAGTATTGAAGAACTAATAAGAAAAAAACCCGAGATCCTGATAATATCATCAATGGACAGGGGCGGTGAGTTTGAAAAGGCCAGACAGGAATGGCTTAAATGGACATCTATACCTGCTGTGAAAAATGGAAGAGTTCATCTTATTGATTCCGACCTTATTGACCGGCCTTCTCCAAGAATTGTTGATGGTATCGAGGATATGGCAAAGATGCTTCATCCGGAAGTGGAGTGGGATGGGGTAATTGATGGTGCAGGGCTCAAGGCGCAAGGCGCAGGGAAACATTGAAATAATATTGTAGGGAATCCCCTGTGGTTGCACGTTAATTGCACCGGAATGTTCCGGGCAGGCACAGGGACCTGCCCCTATAAAAGAGATGGAATTCATCGGAATTATAATAATAAATCTATGAACGAAGAACAAAAAATAAAAGGTATACTTACACCGGGGAAGGTAATTTTTATTACTGTCGTAATGTGTGCTGCTCTGGTTGTAGCCATTGTCCTGTCGCTGGTACTTGGAACAGCAGATATCTCTTTTAAACATATTATCGGGATGATTAGCGGCTCATTGTCAATGGATGATCCTGCCAGGTTGATTATCTTCAAGATACGGCTGCCCAGGATATTATTAGCAGGTCTTGTCGGATTTGCCCTTTCACTTGGAGGTGTAACATTTCAGGCCATCCTCAGGAATCCGCTTGCTGATCCATTTATCCTTGGGGTGTCAAGCGGATCAGCATTTGGAGCTGTCCTTGCTATAACCTTCGGTCTCAGTTTCAGTCTTGGTGTTCCTGTGATGTCTTTTATCGGTGCACTTTTAACAATATATATTGTAATGGCCCTTGGTTCCAGAAAGATGGGAATGGAGTCATCAACGATTCTCCTTACCGGTGTGATAGTTAACGCGTTTTTTACAGCAATAATAATGTTCTTTATTTCGACATCTGCTGATGACCGCCTTCATACAATGCTTTTCTGGCTCTATGGCGACCTCAGTCAGAGCCAGTATACGCAACTTATGATTATTGCCCCTTTCATATTACTGGCTGCAGTAATTATCTACAGCTATGCGAGAGACCTTAACATCATAACAACAGGTGATGAAATAGCTTCTCAACTTGGTGTTGATGTCGAGAGGACCAAAAAAATCGGCCTCCTCACTGTATCACTGATAATGGGACTTGTTGTGGCATTTTCAGGGCTTATAGGGTTTGTAGGGCTTATTGTCCCGCATTTGGCGCGAATGGCTTCCAGGTCGGATCACCGTATGCTTATCCCTGTTGCTTCGATAGGCGGGGCCGTCTTTCTTATTGCCGCTGATACACTGGCAAGGACAATAGTGTCTCCGAGCGAACTCCCGGTTGGTGTAATTACAGCTTTCCTCGGAGCACCATTCTTTTTAATTCTTCTCAGGAAAAGAGGCAGCCAATGGAGCCGATCCTGAAATTAAAAAATATCGGATTCAAATATGATGAAAAGCAGGTACTGAAAGATATCAGCCTTGATGTAAATGCAGGTGAAATACTGGGGATTCTTGGTCCCAACGGCTCCGGGAAAAGCACATTGTTAAGAGTGATGGACGGCGTCCTTTCTCCTGAAGACGGGGAAATAGAGGTGAACGGTAAGCCCTACCGAAGTCTCAAACGAAACGCGCTTGCACGGGAAGTGGCCATGGTTGCCCAGGAACAGCATTTCAGATTTAGCTTTTCATGTATAGAAGTTGTGCTGATGGGAAGGTTTCCTCACCTGAAACGCCTTCAGTTTGAGGATCAAAATGATTTGAAAATAGCAATGGAAACCCTGAGAGCGACACATGCACAGGAATTCGCAGAACGTTCAATACATGATCTGTCAGGTGGTGAGAAACAGAGAGTGCTTATTGCAAGAGCCCTTGCACAGGAACCCCGAGTGGTCCTGCTTGATGAACCAACATCCTTCCTTGATTTAAAATTTAAACGGGAAGTTTTTAAACTTATTTCATCATTGAGCAGGAACAAAGGCCTCGGAGTGACAATTGTGTCACACGATATCGATCTTGTTGCACAGTACTGCAGTAAGATTATTTTATTAAAAAACGGAACCGTTTACAGGACAGGCGAACCGGATTCTGTAATAACAGCCGAAAATATAGAAGATGTTTATGAATGCCCGGTACTGGTTGATCAGAATCCTCTGTCAGGTCGTCCCCGGGTTAGTGTGAGATAAAGACCAGGCTCAAGGCACAAGGGCGCACGGTAAAAGCTTTTCCTCGAGCCTTGCGCCCTGTGCCTTGAGCCGGATTATATAAATATTTGAGTATCTAAATTTGAAAAACCATAGATGCTAATTTGAAAGGAACCTTCCATGTTCGATTTTTTTATAAAGGGCGGACCGGTTATGTATCCGCTCTTATTATGCTCTATTATTTCTCTTACAGTAATAATAGAGCGTGCTATTTTCTGGATAGGCGTTGGTATGAGAAGAAATCAGGAACTTGTGGATGAAGTTCTTGAATTATGCAGAAAAGGAGACTGGGAAAGCATACGCGTAAAAGCTAAAGGATCCAGGAATTATGTAATCCGGGTTCTTATAAGCGGGATACTCCATCGTGAATATTTATTGAGCAAGGCTATGGAATCTGCTGCGGCAGACGAGATAACCAGAATGGGAAGATACATGGGAGTCCTTGACACTATGATTACAGTAGCTCCTCTTCTGGGAATACTGGGTACTGTTCTTGGAATTATTGAATCATTCAGTATGCTTGATACTTTTGGTATTGAAAATCCACAGGCAGTTACGGGCGGTATTGCCCAGGCCCTTATTACTACTGCTACAGGGCTTACAATAGCTATCGTGACCGTTTTTCCATATAATTATTTCAATTCAAGAATAGAAAAGGCTGCCAAGATTATTGAAAAATATGCCACAAGTTTTGAGATAGTTTATGAACGGATCGTGATGTCGGAAAACAGCGAAGGTAAAGAGAAATGAAAGTAGATACCCCTGCTGCAAAAAAAAGCCGTATAGAGATGCTGCCCCTTATAGATGTGGTTTTTCTGCTTCTGGTAGTATTTATATATACAATGCTGTCAATGGCTGTTCACAGGGGGCTTAATGTTGATTTGCCGAAATCCGAGGCATCTGCAATTGAAAAACAACTGATACTCTCAGTCACTATTGATGAAAAGGGATTAATATATATTGATGAGCAAAAGGTTGATCTTGAAGAACTTACCGCTACACTGGAAATTATGACCATCGATAAAAAAAATCCGGGGGTCCTTCTCTTTGCTGATAAAGACATTCCATACCAGGACCTTTTTAAAGTGTTGGACAGGATAAGAATGGCAGGATTGAACAGAATATCGCTACAGGCAGAGGCAGAAGAATAGATGAAAAGAATTTTGCCGGCTGTTTTATTAGCCATACTGTTTCATGCTGCGCTTTTTGCTCTTGATCCGGGGATGTTAGTGAAAAAATCCGGTAAGATACAAAAGCCTGCTGTAACAGTGACAATGTCATACAGAAAGAAACCGGCACCTCCTCCACCTGTTAAGAAACCTCCTGAAATTAAAAAGAAAAAAAAGGTAAAGGTTGTTAAAAAGGACAGGGCGCCTGCTCCTGTAAAGGAAAAAATGTCTGTTCCCGAGCCTGAACCGATTAAAGAACAGGAAATAGTTGAAGAGGATATAGAGATTGAGGAAGAGTATGTTGAATCTGAACAGGTTGAGGATACTGAAGTACATGAAGACGGAGTTGACGGATCAATATTAATAGTTTTGAGAGAGGCTGTTCCTTTATACCGGGCAAATCCTGCACCAAAATATCCCAGGATGGCAAGAAAAAAAGGTTATCAGGGGACAGTTCTTTTAAGTGTATATGTAAACAAAGAAGGAAAGGTTGACGATCTTTGGCTCTTTGAATCATCCGGGTATAAGATACTGGATAATGCAGCACTGAAGGCTGTTAAAGATTGGTTATTTGAACCGGGCAGGAGAGGTGATAAAGCTGTTGATATGTGGGTTGAGGTTCCTGTGAAGTTTGAGCTGGAATAAAGGAAAGGCGCATGGCTCAAGGCTCAAGGCTCAAGGCGCACGGAAAAGCTTTCCCTTGTGCCTTGCGCCATGCGCCGGGTGTAAATAATAACTAACCTCGTTAATTATATTAAAGATTAAAAAAGGAGTATTTAATTTGACTAAACCCATCATGTTCCTCGGCACCGGCAGCGATGTTGGAAAATCCATTACTACCTCAGCATTCTGCAGGATATTTAAAAGAAAGGGTTTTAATGTTGCCCCATTCAAGGCCCAGAATATGTCCAATAATTCTTATGTGACAGTTGAAGGAGGTGAGATTGGACGCGCCCAGGTAGTACAGGCAGAAGCTGCCGGAGTTCTTCCTTCAATATATA
>JASFHE010000377.1:0-6720 GCA_050123415.1 Desulfobacteraceae bacterium
GAAAAAATTACAAAGGGTAACGAAAAGAAAGTCAACGACGCAATTACCGATTTCAGGACAGCCATGGAAAAGTTGAACACGTTACTGGATACAGGAAACACGATGATATCCGGCACGGATGATACCATCTATCAGCTTGGTCAGAGCCTGAATGAAATAGCCAGAAATATAGAGCAGGCAACGGAAAACATTAACAGGATAACCGGTATGGTTACTGATCAGCCGTCTCAACTCTTCTTCGGCGGGCCCAAGGAGCCGAAAAAGATTGAGGAATAATATGAAGCAAAACTCCGGTTTTGCTTCAAGCGGTCAGCAATCAGCTTTCAGTAAAGGATCTATGGGGTATAGATATGTGCATTAAGAAAAATATTTTGATACTATTTGTTATTTTTCTTTTATTTACGCTTGCGTCCTGCATGAATTTTAAACAGCCAAATCCTGAAATAAAATACTATACCCTTGAGTATGACTCTCCGGTCTATTCGGAAAAGGAACAGTTGTCCTGTATTATTAAACTGGAAAGTTTTAAAGTCTCACCCCTCTACGACACAACCGGTATTATCTATCGGAAAGATGCCTTTAAAAGAGATGCCTACACCTATCACAGATGGAGTGTAAATCCTGCCGATATTGTCACCTATCTGGTTGGCCGTGATCTTAAAAATTCAGGCATGTTTAATGGAGTATTGCTGCCCGGCGAGAGAAACAAGGAGATTTTATTCCGCCTGGGAGGAATAGTTGATGAGTTTTATGAGCTGGACGGAGATAAAGAATGGAGCGGCGTATTATCCCTTAGCATAACTCTGACCCCGGAGGGTAAGGCAAAGAAAGCAGGGATGGAGATATTTCAGAAGACATACAGTGTGACCGAAAAGTGTGTAAGGAAAAACCCGGCTTCCCTTGCCAGAGCATTAAGCAGGGCAATGGAAAAGGTGTCCCGCCAGATAGGAGCGGATTTATATACATACATCAGGCAGGGCATGGGGAGTTAAACTCATCACCACTGCCAGTCCACACCATATAAAAACCTTGTCCAGTTAAGACTCTGCTTGTCCGGTTTTTTTGTCATGGAAACGGCTTCCTTCCTCTACTACAGCCTTCCCTCCGCTGTAAGTCCCTCTGGAAATAGCAATAACAGCCATATACCCTCCATCTATAGATAGATTTATATCTGTGCTTTAACCGCTCCCGCCTGCTTCAGAATATTGCTGCATTGTATAACAGGGAAGTATTCTGCCAAACAGGCAATATTAATCTTTTTTTAAAAATCTTTTCTTTTTGTCCCATTTATGACTATAAGGACTTTTTAAAAATGCAATTCGTGTGGAGGATAGAATGATAAAAATAAATGAAAATTATAAAAAACTTCAGGCATCTTATCTTTTTTCGGATATAGCCCGCAGGGTTGCGGCTTTCCAGCAGGCAAATCAGGATATGAGCATAATCAAGCTCGGGATCGGTGATGTTACAAGACCTTTGCCACCGGCCTGTATTGACGCCTTTCACAAGGCAGTGGATGAAATGTCCGATATTAAAACCTTTCGTGGATATGGGCCGGAGCAGGGCTATGATTTTTTGAGGGAAGCAATCGCCAAAAACGACTTTCAGTCACGGGGTATTGATATATCACCTGATGAGGTCTTTGTAAGTGACGGCGCAAAGTGTGACAGCGGGAATATCCAGGAGATATTTGCGTCTGACATAACCGTTGCAATCCCCGACCCTGTGTATCCTGTTTATCTTGATACAAACGTAATGGCAGGGAGAACCGGCCTCTATAATAATGGCCGTTACGACGGGATAGTCTATCTTGAGGGGACCTCAGAAAACGGATTTGTGCCGGAAATACCCCTGGAAAACGTTGATCTTATCTACCTTTGCTTCCCCAACAACCCGACAGGCGCTACTATTTCAAAGGAAGGCCTGAAACAATGGGTGGATTACGCAAAGGAAAACAAGGCGGTTATTCTTTATGACGCGGCCTATGAGGCGTTTATAAGAGATGAAACCCTTCCCAGATCGATATTTGAGATCGAAGGCGCGAAGGATGTTGCCATCGAGTTCAGGAGTTTTTCAAAAACCGCTGGTTTTACAGGGATACGCTGTGCTTTTACCGTTGTCCCTAAAACCTGCTGTGCCTATACCGCAGGCGGCGAGAAGGTGTTATTGAATGAACTCTGGAACCGCAGACATACAACCAAATTCAACAGTGTTTCATATCCTGTTCAGAGGGCGGCAGAGGCTGTTTACAGCGACGAAGGAAAGATTCAGGTAAAGGAACTCTCAGACTATTACCTTAAAAACGCGGCCCTTATCAGGCAGGAGATCTCACAGCTTGGGTTTGACTGCATCGGCGGTGAAAACTCACCCTATATCTGGGTGAACGGCAGGTCCGACTCATGGGTATTCTTTGATAGGCTTCTCCAGAAGGCGGGTGTTGTATGCACACCGGGTGCGGGCTTTGGGAAATGCGGTGAAGGCTATATAAGGATAAGCGCATTTAATAACTATGAAGATGTCCGGAGGGCGATGGACAGGATTAAAGACGCTCTTAAGTAGAAAAGTAAATAGTTAACAGAAAAGAGAATACAGGAATCTGAAGTCAGAGGCATGAGACCGGAGGTCAGAGATAAGAAAACTGACTTCCGACTTCTGATTTCTGACTTCTATTTATTCCGCGCAATATCATTGGCAAGTTTTATGGTTATCCTATTGGCGTGGCCAAGCCTTTGTGCAAGGACCTCAAAAAGATGTTTTGCAACATCAGGGTATTTCTCAATAATCTCAGGAAGTTTGTCTCCCGGAAAACGTTTTATTACTGATCTGCCCTTTGAGATGATGGATGCCGAACGGTCTTCTCCGGATATTGCAGCCATTTCTCCGAAATACTCCTCGGGCTCGGTGATTTCCGCTATCTTTTTACCCTGTTTTGATACTATCAGCGATCCCTGCACCAGTTTGAAGAAATCTTTATCTTTATTACCTTCATGAATGATGACATCCCCATCCTCATAACGCTCGATATCAGGATTAACCATGTAGGCAGGCATTGCTTCCTTGGTAATTATGGTACGTTTTAAAATCTCTTCAACCGAGGTCATGCCTTCGCGTATTTTCTGTAAACCGGCTTCCCTCAGGGTCTTCATTCCCTCGTTTGAAGCAACTTTTCTCAATTGATCTTCCGGTACATCCGCGTTTATTGCCTTTGAGACTTCATCCGTGACCTCCATGAGTTCATAGAGGCCCACCCTGCCCTTGTATCCGCCATTACAATCGGGGCAGCCCTTTGGGCCGTAAATTTGAAGCTCGGGAATTTCAGCCTTTGAAAATCCCATTAATTCAAGGTCTTCAGGGGTGTGGTGTGTCTCAAGGACTTTACATTTCGGGCACAGTTTTCGGGCAAGACGCTGTGAGAGTACCATGGAAACCGAGGACGCGAGCATGTAGGAAGGTATGCCTATATCTCTCAAACGACCGATTGTCGAAGGACAGTCGTTCGTATGAAGTGTACTGAAAACAAGGTGACCTGTCATGGCGGCCTTAATGGCTATTTCCGCCGTTTCCATATCCCTGATTTCACCAACCATGATTATTTCAGGGTCCTGGCGTAAAAAGGCTTTAAGGGCTGCGGCAAAGGTCATGCCTACTTCGTTTCGTACATTAACCTGATTGATACCTTTAAAGTTAAACTCAACCGGGTCTTCGGCTGTGAGTATTTTGGTTTCTTCATTATTCAGAACATTAAGCACAGAGTACAGGGTGGTTGTTTTACCGCTTCCTGTCGGACCCGTAACAAGTAAAAGGCCGTATGGATTGTTAATGCACCTTTTTAAAGCTGCAAATGTTTCCTTCTCAAAACCCAGCTTGGTAAGGTCAACATTAAGGGCGCCTTTGTCAAGAATACGCATTACAACGCTTTCGCCGAAAAGAGTAGGCAATGTTGAAACACGAAAATCGACAGCGGAATTTTTCCCCATGCGCATTTTTATCCTGCCATCCTGGGGTATTCTTCTTTCGGATATATCAAGGTTGGAAAGTATCTTGATCCTGGATATCAGGCCGTTTTTAATGGTTAACGGCAGGTTCATGGACTTATAGAGGGTACCGTCAACCCTGTATCTGACCTGAAGAGACTTTTCAAAGGGTTCGATATGGATATCACTTACGCCGTCGGTTACTGCCTTGGCAAGTATGCCGTTTACAAGTTTTATTATTGGGGCGTCACCTGCAGAGAATTCATCCTGGATCTGATCTTCATCCAGGCTTTCAAGCTCCATGTCGCCTACTGCTTCTGATACCAGTGACCCAAAGTCATCAACCTGTGTTACCGGGAGGTCGTCCTCTTCCGTTTCCTCAGGTTTTACAAAAAAGCTGTCATACTCTTCATCACTGATCTTATAGAATTTTTTATAGGCGTCTATTATGCCCTTTTCAGATGCAACATGCACCTTCATATTCATTTTGATATCGGTCTGCAGTGACTCGATGGCGGCCGTATCAGTGGGCTCGGCCATGGCAATATCAAGGGTTCTTTCTCTTTTTGCCAGAGGAAAGGCCAGGTATTTTTTTGCCGTCTCATAGGGAACAATCTGGAGTACTTCGGGACTTGGATTAAAGCTCCTGCTCGATGCGGCGGGATAATTGTGGGTACGGCTTAATACATTTACTATTGTTTCTTCTTCAATGTATCCAAGTTTAAGAAGGATACTTCCAAGGCGGCCTTTGGTCTTTTTCTGAGAGCCCAGGGCTTCCTGGAGCTGACTGCTGGTAATATGCCCTTCTTTACAGAGTATTTCACCTATTCTTGTTTTTCCCGCTCCGGACTGGTCCTTAATGGTGGCTTTTAGACTTGAACTTGAGCTGTTCAGGGATACGGGCTTTAAGTGAGATGGTTTAGATGGTTTTTTTTTCTGAGGGATTGCCATATTGCCTGTCTGATTATAAACTTCCTTTATTAATGCTCTATTAAAGCGCAATAAAGATAATAATTAATCCAATAAAATATATATAATATAACAAAGTTTTGCCTACATTAGGGGGGCATACTTCTATTCACCTGAGTAAAACCCTCAAACCATATATCGGTATGTCATTAAAAAACCTTAAGATTAAAAACAACTAATTTAATAATAAGATAAGTCTTTGAATTTGTAATGAAAATTGATTTTAAGAAATGGTTTTCAATGTAAAAAAAGCAGAAAAGACTTTGCAGGAATGAATGCCTGTCCTGATGATGTTTTTATCAGGTGTGATTTTTAGGTTTTGTATAGATAATGCGGTATTTTTCTTCAACATCGGTGAAGCATTCCCGGCATTCATATTTATCTTTCCTTTTAATGCAGCCGATTCCGGCTTTTTCTGATAAAAGGTCCACCAGAAGAACATCAAAACCTGATTCTCTGTATAGCTCGATTGCTTCACTCAAACGTGGTTCACAGGCAATAAACCTCCTGGTCCGGCCGCTGGTTTCGGGATTGTTTTCATATTCAGGAGAGTCAGGCATTTATTTCTGCAAAAATAAGGGCTCTTCCTGAGAGAAATTTTCTAAATTCATCTTTTTCAACCTCTTTGGATTTTTCCGCCGGCCGGAAGAGCAGAAGAGAAAAATTGATTTGATTATCCCCTGTTTCGGTTTGAAACATGGATCCAAACTCTGATGTCAGCTTTTTAAGTGCAGTTATTTTTTCTTCCCGTTTCAAATCCGAAGTAACAATATTTCGGATATCACCACCAATAGTAATATTATCTACTGAATCAGAAATATTTTTAAACGGAGGACTTTTAAAGGAGATAATCTCAGAATTTATCAAGTCAGTATTGTTATTTGAAATATCCCATTCCCCGGTAAGATAGTCAAATATACGCCGGTCTATTACCAATAACATGTCGTCTTTATCTGTCAGGCTGTTAAAAAGACCATGCCATGCCCTTAATAGAAATTTTATGCTGGTATCATTTATTAAAAAATCCGGATCTATACCTCTTAAGTTTTCAAGCGGGTACCTGGTGTTTTCTGTCAGATCAGCGTTATTGAACAGCGGAGAAGGCTTTTTTTTCAGGCCTTCGAGCATCCTGTTCGCGTCATTCCTGTTTTCTTCAAGCCTGTTTGCCAGGTGCAGGAGCATGTGCCATCTGAGTATCATGTCCTTTTCTGAAGTGTCGGAAATCCTGTCTGCCAGAATGGTTTTTATATGGCGGAACGATTCATTTGATATCGGATTTGTATGACCTGTTTTGATTATCTCTTTTCTACTTTTCTCCCCCTGTTCACAGGCCCAGTTAAAGCATTCATCAAGGAGCCTGTTAAAGTCCGCGTCTGGTCTGAACTCTTCAGGCGGATATGAGGCTGATATCTCCTTATCATCCGTGTATTCGGGGACGGTTCCGCCCCAGGGGACATACAATTTTATGGGTGAAAAAAAGTGGACAATCTCCTTTAGCAGGGATAATCCGGAATGCCTGTAGGATATTAGATGTATTGTCATTTTCTCAACTGTATTGAATGGAGTTTTTTTATTGCATCTGGCTGGCTATTTTTTCGACCGAATCAACCGTTTCTTCGATAATAGGGCCCATACTTTCCTCCGAGAGCCCAAGAAAGTCAAGCGCCTTGCTGTCCATTTTGTAAAGCATGCCGTCAATTCCCGTACCGATACCGCTCATTAATGAAAGAGAATCCGCGACATGAACAATATATGCAAGCATACTTTCTTTTGATCT
>JASFHE010000378.1:0-6705 GCA_050123415.1 Desulfobacteraceae bacterium
TGCTTACACTTCTTTTATAACAATATTACGGTGAATTTGTCCACCTTAAAATGCGCTTTTTCCTTTTTATTTCAATTAATTAGAGTTCCTGGATGGACACTAACTGGCTGAGGATCTATGAAGGCCTGCTATAGTTCAAAGACCATATCCATACCGACAGCAAAGCATTCCAGGTCTGCACCCTTTTCGGATACTATCCTGCTACAGTGTTCCACAATACTGTCCGCTTCATTGTCTGACCGACCCTGGTTTAAATGGAAAAGACCGAATTTTTTTACTCCCGCTTTCAGTGCAAGGTCAAGGGCATCCGTATAGCGTGAATGCCCCCATTGTCTTACTGAAGCATACTCTTCAGGAGTGAACTCCGCATCGTGAAAAAGTATCTCGGCGCCTGTGCAGAATTCCAGGTAATCATCGAATCGCAGGCCGCCTTTGTGCTGATATGTCAGTTCATTATCAGTCAGGAACACAAAGTCTTTTCCGTTTTCAGTGAACTTGTAACCGTTTCCCCTGTTAGGATGACTCAGAGGGATTGTTGTAACGTCAACTGCGCCTATTTGAAATGAAAGAGGACATTCCGGTACATATTCAAAGGAGGCTTTAAGGTCCGCGTATTCTATGGGGAAATTAGGCTGTGACATGATTTTCCCGAGCATGGACTCAATGAATTTTTTGGCGAACGGACAGCCCTGCAGAAGTATTTCATAGTTTTCATCATAAATCGGTGCAAAAAAGGGAAAACCCATAAGGTGATCCCAGTGAGCATGTGTAAAGAGCATATCCAGGGAATATCGTTTTTCCTCCACCAGTTCAATGCCAAGCCGTCTGATACCTGTACCCGCATCAACTATAATTAAATCATTTTTATCTGAACGTATTTCCAGGCAGGTTGTGTCTCCGCCATATTTTAAATATTCCTTCCCGGAGACAGGTACTGATCCTCTTGAGCCCCAGCATTTTATAAACATTTTTCACACCTTTTAATTGAATGCATGCAGGATTTAAAACATACATAAGTGAAATAGTGAATAGTTGTTTACGCTAATTTTTGCATGCCTGATGCTCTTTTAGTCTATTTATTATATATTTTCAACAATATTAGATGAGTTTGTCGATTCTTATTCCTTTAATTAATCAACGATTTTACATCTATTATCATATTATGATAATATCCCTGAAATTTCCCATCATTTCAATATAAAACGAAAGGAACAGGTCATGGCTGATATTATAGATTTTGTCATCCACGGGGATGATATGCAGCTTGTTGAGGTGGAACTGGATACTGGTGAAGGGGTTCGTGCCGAAGCAGGCGCTATGATGTTTATGGAAGACGGCATTGAGATGCAGACATCAACAGGCGGCGGTCTTTTTAAAGGATTCAAGAGGATGATAACCGGTGAAAGTTTTTTTATTACCACTTTTCTGTATAACGGCAGGGGCAAGGGACATGTTGCATTCGGGGCCCCCTATCCCGGAAAGATAATTCCCCTTGAGCTTGACAAACTCGGTGGAAGTTTCCTGTGCCAGAAGGACGCCTTTTTGTGTGCAGCACAGGGGATCGAAATTGAAGTGGCCTTTACAAAAAAACTTGGAGCGGGTCTTTTCGGCGGTGAAGGATTTATCCTCCAGCGGCTGACAGGTGACGGCATGGCATTTGTTCACGCCGGCGGGACTATCATAAAAAGAGATCTTAAGCCCGGAGAATCTCTGCGCCTTGATACAGGCTGCCTGGTGGCCTTTTCACCCTCAGTAAATTATGATATCCGTTTTGTCGGAGGTTTTAAAAACGCACTGTTCGGAGGTGAAGGACTTTTTCTGGCAGAGATGACCGGCCCGGGCACTGTCTATATGCAGAGCCTTCCCTTTTCAAGGCTGGCTGACCGCATATTTGCTGCCTCACGGTATCAGCAGAGGGGTGAACAAAAGGGAATAGCAGGCATAGGCGGGGGCATCCTGGGCGGATTGCTTGGCGGTGACAACGATTAATATATCTTGCATCTGTAGCTAACTGTTTTATACTACTGTTTAAATACTATTATCTCTATATAACAAGGATGTTAATATGAATATTTTTCATTTTTTACCTTCTCTTTCAGCTACAATTACATCTGGCTCAGGTTTTGGAAGCGACATTATTCAGAGATTTGTTGATGCGGGTCCGGTTGTAAAGGGGGTTTTGTTTATCCTGATTGGTTTTTCTGTTACCTCATGGATGATTATTTTTATAAAACTAAGATTTTTCAGAAATGCAAGACAGGAAACAGATTACTTTCTTGACCTGTTCTGGGACAGTACGGAGCTTACAAATATTTACAAGGAAAGCAAGGACCTGCCTTACAGTCCGGTTGCCCAGATGTTTAAACGGGGGTATACTGAGCTTGTCCGGATCAAAAAGATGCAGGGTAGTGCCCAGGCGAGGGGAATTGAATCGAATGGTATATCCGAATCCGTTGAAAGGGCTCTCAGACGGGCAACTATCCATGAAAACAGCCGGATGGCAAAGGCCGTTGCCTTCCTGGCAACTACCGGTAACACCGCCCCCTTTATAGGCCTGTTCGGCACTGTATGGGGTATCCTGGAGTCTTTCAATGAAATAGCTCTTACAAAATCTGCAAGCCTTGCGGTTGTTGCACCCGGTATAGCCGAGGCGCTTATTGCCACTGCTGTTGGTCTTTTGGCAGCAATTCCTGCTGTAATTGCCTTTAACTTCTTTACCAGCAAGGCTGATGCACTGGGCGCCGAGATGGAGATCTTTTCGGCAGATTTTTTATCCCTTGTTGTGCGCCAGTCCATTAAAGGTAAGGTCGCAACAGAAGAAGAATAATATCAGAGGGAGTACACTTAAAGATGATGAGCGGTAATGGCGGCAAAAAAAAGTTAATGTCGGATATAAATGTGACACCATTTGTTGATGTAATGCTTGTGTTACTGATTATTTTTATGGTCACAGCCCCTATGATGATACAGGGAGAGGATATTAATCTCCCAAAGACAGTGTCGAAGCCGATAAAAACCAAAGAAGACCCGCTTATTTTAACGGTAAACAAAAAGCAGGAGATAAGTATTGAAAAACACAAGATCTCACTTGACGAACTGGACGAGAGACTAAAAAGCCTGTTCAAATACAGAGACAATAAAGAATTGCTCCTGAGGGGGGATAAAGACCTTTCATATGGTTTTATTCTCCAGGTTGCGGCAAGAATAAAAAGGGCAGGTATAGAAAAACTGAGCTTAATTACCGAGCCGGAAAAGTAGGAAAAGAGATTTTCACTGTGTCAGGAGCCATGGCCATAAACAGAGATTACGATCAGGAAGGATTCAGGTGGCGTTCCATGCTTGTGCTTTCATTACTAATGCATGGCATGCTGTTCTCAGTTCTTTTCTGGGTGCCCGGGCATGGTTCCGGTGGTTTAAAAATGAATGAGGCTGTATATGAAGTAAATCTTGTGGATGATTCAAAGATAGATCAGCTCAAGGGAAGGACTTCAGCCCCGGCAGTTAAAAAATCAACACCTGCTGACACCAGGAAGGCAAGAAGGATATCTGCCTCTTCCAGGCAAAAAAATACCGTCACTGTTTCCAAAAGAACTGCAAAAAGGATCAAGTCAAAACCCGAAAAGGATCAGGTCTCTTCAAACCAGTTGCTGGACAGGGCAATCTCAAGAATAGAAAAAAAGGTTAAAACAGAAAACGACAATGATTACCTTGACAAGGATATTGCCAGGCTGGATAAGAAACTTGACTCATCGGGCGGGGTGTCCGGAAGCGGGGTACAGGCAGGAAGCCTGGCTTTAAATATATATAAGATGGAAGCTGAGTCATTGATAAAAAGCAACTGGTCTTATTCCGATGCCCTGGGTAATTACGAAGCCATTGTTTTAGTGAAGGTCAGGAAGGACGGAAAAGTCCTGGAAACCCATTTTATTAAGCGTTCAGGTAATAATGTATTTGATGAGTCTGTTATTAAGGCAATAGAACTGGCTAACCCTCTGCCTCCATTACCCGAAGGATATAAAGAAAATTATGAAGAAATTGAAATTACTTTTAATCTCAAGGACCTTGAGTAGCTTTAAAAAAATATTACTGTTTTCATTTTTTATAGTTTATGCATTTCCGGTCACCTCTTCCGGGCGGCTTAAAATCGATATTAATTCACCTTCGGAAAGAAGGTGGAAGGTCGCAGTACCTGATTTTAAAAATACTTCATCCGGGAATGAATACCCTGAACTGGCCGGGCAACTCGCAAAGGTGATTTCTGGCGACCTTGATCTGAGCAGCTATTTCCTTCCAATGGACAAGAATTCATTCCTTGATGAAGACGGGACAGGAATAACATCAGACAATATCAATTTCAGAAACTGGACCCTGATAGGAACCGAAGTCCTGATAAAGGGAGCATATAACTGCATAGGCAGGAATCTTGAGGTTGACATAAGGATATATGATCCCTTCATGGGTAAACAGGTTTTTGGAAAAAGGTTCTATGGCAAAACCTATGAATACAGGCAGCTAATGCACAGAGTAGGCGATGAAGTAATCTTTGAGCTTTTGGGGATCAAAGGAATATTTTCAAGCAAATTTCTTTTTGTAAACAAATCAACAGGCAATAGAGAGGTATATATATGTGATTTTGACGGGTATAATATAAAGAAACTGACTTCCGAGAACTGTCCTACCTATTTTCCAAAATGGTCGCCTAAAGGGGGCGGATTTGCATTTATGTCCTACAGGGAAGGCAATATGAAGCTGTATTATATGAATCTTGCCTCCGGAAAAATAAATAGAATTTCGGGCGACATGGACGGAATAAGCGCCAGCTGGACTTCCGAAGGAGAGAGCCTTGATCTGGTTATGCGTGAATATGGAAACGCAGATATCTTTAATGTTGATCCGAATGGAAAAATTATTAAAAAACTGACAAGGAACGGGAACGAAGAGATCTCTCCATCCAGGTCACCGGATGGGAAAAAGATGGTTTTTGTATCGGACCGTTCCGATGCTCAGCAGATATATATAAAAGACCTGGTGACCCAGAGCGAAGAACGGATAACATTCGACTTCAAAGAGTGTACCAGCCCTGTGTGGTCGGCATTGAATAAAATAGTTTTTGCGGCTATAAAGGAAAGCACATGGGATATATATACCATGAACCCTGATGGCTCGGGTATAAAAAGACTTACCGAAGGAAATGGTAACAACGAAGAGCCTTGCTGGTCTCCTGACGGAAGGTATATTGTATTCAGCTCCAGCAGATCGGGCGGTTATCATCTCTACATAATGAATGCCAATGGATTCAATCAGAGGAGGATTACATATTTTAAAGGGGAAGAAAGGGAGCCGTCCTGGTCTCCTTTAGCACCATAGGAAGAGCCGGATATTTTTTAAGGAGAGGAAATACATATTTATGATCTCCTGTAACTATGTCTGCCTTTTTTGAAGTTTACGGCTATAAAGATCATTGTTGTATTGATTGTCATACACTTATATATTTTTTTCATAACCGGGAAAATAGATTTGGGTTTGGAATAATTTGTAACTGCTTAATATTTATCGCTGTTTTTTAATGTTGCTGTTTTTGGCATTAAACTTGCTTTTATAGAACAGGATATAAAGTATTTTTTCGGATTAAAAATATACAAATGCATTAAAAATACACAGAGATTATCTTGAAAAAATATAAGATATTTATTGTTTGACTATAATTGCTAAATCTAATATAAATATACGTCAATTATCTTCATCCTTAAAATATTTATTTCAGGTGGTAATAATTGTTCGATTTTTCTTTGTTAAACTCAATAAAAATATTTAGGGGGTTAAAATGATCAAAAAATCCATGACCGGTCTTTTTATAGTAGGGTTCATTTCTGCGTCACTCTTTCTTACTTCTGCATGCCAAAAGAAGGTCTCGGTAGATGAAGGCCCTACACCAGAACAAATAGCTGAAGATGAAGCAAAAAAAGAAGCTGAAAGAAAGGCTGAAGCAGAAAGAAAAAGGTTGGAAGAAGAGCAAAGAAGGGCTGAAGCAGAAAGGCAAAGGCTTGAGGCAGAAAGAATGAAGGCTGAACAAGAAGCGCGTGATGCAAAGGATGCAGTGGAATCCGAAAAGGTCTATTTTGACTACGACAGCTCAAAGCTGAAGTCTGACTCACAGGAAATACTTACTAAAAAGGCTGCATGGCTGAAGGCAAACAGCTACTATAAACTGAAAATTGAAGGCAATTGTGATGAAAGAGGCAGCACCGAATACAACCTGGCGCTCGGAGCAAGAAGAGCCGAAGCTGCTGCCAAGTTTTTAAACGCCCTGGGTATAGCCTCAGACAGGATCATCACTGTCAGCCATGGTGAAGAAAAACCGGCGGTAACAGGTCATGATGAATCAGCATGGTCTCAGAACCGTCGTGATGAGTTCGTATTAATCCAGTAAAATATTTTTTGCCATAACTTTATAAAACCTGAACCTGCCGAATGATCGGCAGGCCGGGTTATTATAACTATATCTGCATAATATTTCGATGAATTTTCTATCATTATATAAAAACAGGCTTACAGCAGCGGGGATATTTATCTCTCTCCTCCTTTTCTGTTCCGCATGCGCGAATAATCAGGAATATATAAAGTATACTACGGATCAGATAAATGCCCTCCGGAAAACAACAACGGAGCTGAAGGAATCAACTGATTCAAAGATCGATACCATAA
>JASFHE010000379.1:0-6675 GCA_050123415.1 Desulfobacteraceae bacterium
ACTGACCATGATCAACTGACTGGGAGAGTGTTTCTATAACATAGTCGACTGAAACATAACCACCGCACATACGCCACATACCGGCCGAATCGGCATTTTTAATCCACGACTCATCAGAAGGCTTTGTTCTCCGCGCAACTCCACCGACCTCTTCCATGATATCCATGAGTACCTTCTCATCATATTCCATCTGCTCTTCGGATGTGAAACCGATTAAAAGTACACGCACTATAAAAAAGTTGGCAATACTCTCTTCATTTTCCTTACCCCAGATATCCCAGAATTCTTCTTTACATCCTGCCTTGGCTAATGCCCTCCAGAAAAGAGGAACCTTTGTTACGGCACCTGCTATTTCAGCATGCCCTATGTTTCTCATTGCTGTTATCTGCGCCTCCTTTGAGGGTACGGTAAAATTAATCCATTTTACCCTTTTTTCAGGAAGAGCAAGGGCTGTATTGGGGGAAATTCCTGTTGGCTCAAGTTTTTCAGGTTGAAAGGGCAGTGTCTTAATTGCCATCCTGGTTACTATTCCAAGACATCCCCGAACGCCTGTGTATCCTCGTAACAGACCTCTGAGGTCAGGGCCCGGCCCTTCACCCCAGAATGGGTCTTCACCTTCTGCCAGAGACCCAAGCTTTAACAGTTCTCCATCAGGCAGCACAACCTCTGTTCCAAGGATACGCCTGTGAGGAAGACCTATCCTGTGACTCAGGGGTGACCACCCGTCACCAATAAGGTTTGCTATTGCAGAAGCCTGCGCGCCGCCGCCTCCTATTACAACATATGCCCCATGCTTAAAGCATTCTTCCTGTATGGGAGAATAAACCACACCGGGGCCGACTTCCACATAAAAGTGCTTTTCATCGAGGATAAAATCATCCATCCTTTTAAGGTCAATCAGAAGAGCATCTTCTACATGGGGATGGGATTTAGGGCCGTAAAAGCCAGTGCTGTAAGGAACATAGGGAACATCATTACGGTAGCATACCTTGACTATTTTCTGAACTTCTTCGGTTGTCTTTGGCATAATAATACAGCCGGGCACATAGGTCATCACCCTTTCGTATCCCATACTGTTTTCATATCCGCCAGGGCCGCTTCTGTATCCTTCACATATTACAGGATCATTTGAGATGTATGCATCACCTACAATGGATTCCAGAACAGTGTATATTTCATTTGATATAGCCATGTTTCACCTCCTAACCTTCAATGGCCGCACAGATTACTTCGGATATATCAAGAACCTGTACTTTCTCACCCTGTGCATCAAGTGCACCGGCAAAGTTATTTTTACACCATGGACAGGCTGATACAAGCGTTTCAGCTCCTACATCCTTGACTTCTTCAATCCTCTCATTTGCCGCCCATTCGGCGAATTCAGGAAATGCCTCCTGTGTCCCTCGACCCGCACCGCAGCAGAATGAGTTTTCCCTCATCCTCGGCATCTCAACCAATTCAACACCGGGTATGGCATTCAGTATGTCCCTTGGCTGGCTGTACAGTCCGTTTTTACCACGGCGTCTCTCCAACCTTGGTTCAACACAGCCCATCCAGCCTCTTTTTCCTTCATAGGGTTGCCAGGGATCACACAGGCGGCTTACGCTACATGAATCATGGTAGGCAACACGGGTATCCAGGTTGTTTTTCAGTTTAAGACTTCCATCCTTTATCTTTTCATCAGCATATTCCATCAGGTGAACAACCTTAAAACCAAGGTCATCGGTTGAGATGTTAAGGAGTTTAGGATAATCAACCTTCCACATCCTGTAACCTTCGGCACAGCTTGTAACCAGAACTTTAGCGCCGGTTTTTCTTACTTCTTCTATGTTGCGTTCGGCAATGGCCTTTGCCTCGTCCATCATACCTACTGAAAAGACCTTGTTACCGCAGCACCATTCATCAGGCATGAGCATATAATCATCACCGCATGCCTTGAATATTTTTGCTGTTGACTGCGCAATGGATTTATTCACATATGATGCATTGCATCCGACATAGTAAAGGATGTCAGCTTTTTCGGCAGGTTTGATATCTTCAGTAATCCATTCGGTTCTTTTTTCATGGGGAGATCCGTAGCAGTTATGTGATTTATCAATCTTTTCTGCTGTCTTCTTATGTGCAGGCATTGGCCCTACACCGTCTTTAACAGCCTTTACCCTTAAGGCTTCGAGTGTAAGCTCTATTTCAAGGTCAAGATTTCTTTTACATCCGACATCACATGCACCGCAAAGTGTACATGCGTACATGATTTCAAGTGCCTTTTCATTCCAGTCCAGGACACCTTCTGCCATGGCGTGCCCTATTCTCATCTTTCCATAGGCGCCGTATGAATCAAATATGTATTTTGTTGCACTGGGACATCTGGTTGTGTACTTTACTCCGGGCATATAGGTATGTTCTACCCATGTACATCCCTTACACTTGATGCACTTACTCATATCATAAACAAAATTCTCAAGATCATTTATATCAAGCTTAAATTCCTCTTTTGGCTTGTAATATCTAAAATTTAATTCTTCTGTCATTCCTACCCTCCTTAGAAGCACAAATTTCCGGGATTCATAATATTATTGGGATCAAAAGTCTTCTTAAGCCTCTTCAGTGCTACGGCATATGAAGCGGCCTTTTCGTAAACAATCGGGGCAAGATCGCCATAGGGTCTTGTAAACACAGCGCCCCTGCTTAAAAGATCCTTGCAGATATCCTTGTACATGGCTGCTATAACTTCGGTTTCAGCCTCGTTTTCCGGATCATAGAAAAAACTGAATTCCGGCCTGCATGCCCTGTTGTGCTCTATGGGCTGGATATACATACCTATATCATCAATTGGGTAACCATATTGGGCAGCTATATCCTCAACTACTGAGACAAAATCGGAAACCATGTTTGGCCTTGTATGGAAAAATATATTCTGGCATGCACCCTTAACCTGGTTCTTCCAGTATGGCTTATCTTTAGGCCAGGGCTTTCTAAGGATGTTCAGCATCTTCTTTCTTAGGCCGGGAAATCCAGGAAGATTTTCTTCGAGACGCAGATCCGAGAACTCATTTTTTATAACCTCAGCAAGGAAGTTCTCCTCATATGCTATCTTTTCTTCCGGACGTCTTAAAAGCCCGCTAATGACCAGGACAAGTGTCCATGGCGGAAGTTCCGCTCTTAGCCTTTCAAAGTCATCAGAATCCTCTGCGATGATTGCAGCAAGGTCAACATCGTTTAAAAGCAGGACTTCCTGCCCTATTCTTCTGGGTAAAATCCTGTAGAGGAAGTCTATTCCATAATCAAGATCATCAAGAGGAGCAAACAGCACTTTATCAATCTTCGGTATGGATTCTATTTTAAGGTTTGTCCAGGTAACAACACCCATTGTGCCCTGGGCGCACTGGAAAAACCTGTAAAAATCAAGACCGGGCCCTGAAGGATTACCACCCTTTGAAGGAGAATCAGGATAATTGTTTACACTGGCTGACCCCATCCTGAATATCTCGCCTGTGGGCCAGACAACTTCCATTGCCTGAAGAGGCTCGCCGTAATCATATACCTGGTTGGTAGGTTCTTCTCTTTCCATGAAGTCTGTAAGCACTGAACGCTCTGCAGGCGGAGTAAGTGGCATTATAACCCTGTATCCTTCTTTTTCCAGCTCAGCGGTCAGTTTTTCCCAGGTTACACCGGGTTCAAATCTTACCCTTCTGTTTTCAGGGTCTATTTCAAGGACCTTATCCATCCTGCTCATGTCAAGCATAACACCGCCCTCTTTGGGTATTGTAGCGCCATAAAAATGGACCTTTGAGCTGCACGGCACAACAGGAATATTGTGCTCATTACAAATTTTTACAACAGCAGAAACCTCTTCGGAATTTGCCGGTTTTACTATATAGTTCGGCATTCCCGCAGGGGTATAACTGTAATCGGTCGAATATGCTTTCAATTGCTCTTTGTCATCAGAGTAATTGTCAGCCCCGACAACTTCGGCCAGTTTTTCTTTTAGATTCATCAATTATCCTCCTTTTTCATTCCCTTTAGTACTTTTTCCGGTGTGATTGGCATATCCATACACTGATACCCGGTTGCATTGTAGACAGCATCTGCAATAGCCGGCGCAGTCGGTCCTACAAGACCTTCGCCTGCTTCCTTGGCACCGTACGGACCATTCTCTTCATATGTCTCAATGCAGATAGAATCGCTTTCAGGCATATCCAGGGCACTGGGCATCTTGTAATCCAGGAATGTTGTATTAAGAGTTTTTCCCTTTTCCATTACAAACTGTTCTGACAGTACATATCCCAGCCCCATATGAATAGAACCTTCAAGCTGGCCTTCAACAGAGGCATGATTCAAGACCGTTCCACAGTCATGGGCTGTCCACATCTTTTTAACTTCAACCTTCCCTGTCTGTTCATCAACTTCAACTTCAGCAACCTGTGCCCCGAAACTGAATGCAGGTGTAACCATGCCCATACCACGCGGAGTATATGTACCTCTTGTCACAATAGGGACACCTCTGTGGAATTTCTGAGCAAGGGCTACTGCTTCACCAAATGTAAGTCCCTTATCCGGACGAACCTGTGAGTATATACGTCCGCCTTTACACTCCAGCTCATGAATTACATTCAGGTTAAAATGAGCGGTTACTGCACCGAAGAGAATTTCTTTCAGTTTTTTGGCGGCGTCTATTACCGCATTACCGGCCATCAGGGTTACACGACTTCCCCAGGATCCCAGGTCCGCCTGTGGTGTAGTTGCCGTGTCAGCCGATGTTATCCTTATATCCTCCATCCTTAAGCCCAGTTCTTCCGCAAGAATCTGTGGAAGAACAGTATCAGAACCCTGGCCGATGTCAGCGGCCATGGTAAGGAGATGAACGGTTCCGTCCGGGAAGGCCTTTACATCCGCAGCAGAGAAAGGATACTGGGTGTTAAACCAGTTAAACACACCGCCGGAAATAAAACTGTAACAGCCAATACCGATACCTCTGCCCTTTTTGGGATTCTTTCTCTTTTCACGATATCCGCTTACCTCTATTGCCTTATCGAGACATTCGGAGAACGCACAGCTTCCGATTTTAGAGAGTTCCGGAATATCGTCACCTGTCTTTACCGCATTCATTCTTCTGATTTCTATAGGATCAATCCCCAGGTCTTCGGCTATCAGGTTCATCTGGGTCTCTGTAGCAAAATAGGACTGAGGTGAACCGAATCCTCTAATAGCACTTGAAGGAGGATTATTTGTATAGACATGCTGCCCTAAAAACCTGTAGCTTTTATATTTGTACAGCATGAGTCCGAAGGTACCGCTCAGGAAGGTGGCAGTGGGCCCCATTGCATTATAGGCGCCCCCGTCCAGAAGTATTCTAAGATCTTTCGCCATGAGGGTACCGTCTTTTTTGCACCCTACCTTTGAGAACAACCTTATGGGATGACGTCTTCTGCCCGTTGCCAGTTCCTCTTCTCTGGTAAGGGTGAATTTTACGGGTTTACCTGTCTTTTTAGCCATGAAGGCTGCACAGACATCCCACTTTCTTAATTCCATCTTGGCGCCAAAACCACCGCCTATATGGGGTTTGATAACACGTATATCATTTTCCCTCATGCCGAGAGCCTGTGCCAGAAGACATTGCACAATATAGGGGGTCTGGGTTGAAGTCCAGAGGGTTATCTTACCGTCAGGATCACACTTGGCAAGGGAAGAACATGGCTCAAGGTAACAGGCACTTATGGCATGTACATTGAATGTGTCTTCTCTTATGTAATCACACTCGCTAAATGCCTTGTCCAGGTCGCCATGAGCTACCTTTCGTACAACACTGATATTGTTTTTATGCAGGTCGTGAATTACAGGAGCACCGTCTGCAAGTGATGTATCAAGGTCAAACGATGCAGGAAGTTCTTCATATTCCACTTCTATCAGGTCCATAGCTTCTTCGGCAATGTCTTTATCAATAGCGGCTACTGCAGCTACTTCATCGCCGATAAATCTTACCCTGTCTCTGGCCAGTGCGGTTTCATCCTGTGTGTCTGTAAACAAACGCCAGTTCCCGAAACTGATGTCAGGAAGGTCCGCGCCGGTAATTATACACTTCACTCCGGGCAGGGCCTCTGCTTTACTGGTATCAATATTCAGTATGCGCGCATGGGCATAGGGACTCCGGAGTAATCGACCATGCAGCATTCCGGGGAGCCTGATATCGTCTGTGTACTGCGCAGCGCCTGTTGCCTTATCCCTTGTATGATTGCGTGGTACGCTTTGACCGATTATATCGTATTTACTCATTATATTCCTTTTCCTTTAAATATGCCGCACTTATTCAGCAGCTCTTTGTCTTGATTGCTCAATCGCCCTGCCGGTAAGTACAGCAACCATCAGGGTCCTGTATTCGGCAGTAGCCCTCATATCAGTAATAGGCTTTGCTTCCTTTGAAGCTTCAAGCCCTGCTGTCTGGAGGAGTTCTTCTGTCAATTCATTACCTTTTAACACATCCTGTGCATTTACAGCCATCATGGGAACAGGAGCAACAGCGCCAAGAAATACCCTTGCATCCTCACAAACATTGCCGTTCATGGTCAGCATGGCACCTACGCCAACCGCAGATATATCTACTTTTCCTCTGGCTGATATATGCTGATAGGAGGTACCTGATCCCTTTGGAGGTACAGGAACGCTGACCGATGTAAGGAG
>JASFHE010000380.1:0-6659 GCA_050123415.1 Desulfobacteraceae bacterium
AAAGAAAACCTGAGGTCTGCAAAAGACAAAAAGATAAAAGACGTTTGCTTTGCCAAAAAACGGGGTCTTAAAGAAGAAGATATGTGCAGAAGCACATGGGTATAACATTCTCTCACAGTCATGGATGGGACCAAGATAATAAACAATTTTTAGATATTGCTGAACAAATCCAGAAAAAGCAGTTAATGGAAAAGCTTGAAGAGCAGTATTTAAATCACTTTGTTGATTTGCCAAGACTATTGTTTTTAGTAAACTTTTGGTCTCAATTTTACATTGCAGCCAAATATGGTTTTGAGGCTGGTAATTTAGCATCGGCAAAAGACTTGTTCAAAAAGGAAGAGGCTGAGATTGCACTGCTACATGCAAAAGAATGTTATAATGCGGTATCTCAACTTAGATATCTCGGGAAGGATAAGATGACTCTGTTACTTTCACCCAGCAAAAAAGGCTAACCTGCCATTCAACGTGACAGGCTACTATCTTGCCGAATCAACCTTTACAGGTTGGCGGTAATCAGTCTTTTTAAATATCTTATTGTGGCAGGCACCGCCTGCTCGTTAATTCGGTCGTTCGCAACTAGGTTTAGCTTGGTCTTCGCTCTTTAATCATTAGAAACTGGTGTAAATGAAAACTGAAGGAATAGGAGGGATTATGAAACGATTGGGAGTGGTTGCTGTATGTTTGATTTTTATGTCTGGTGTTTGCGGCTGTGTTAAACAAGGGTTTTCAGAAAGTAACTTGGGATTGAGTGGCGGTATTGCAATACCTGCTTCGAGTGTACCAACAGAGACATATATTATTAATTCGCCGGGAAGGTATTTTCTGCCTGGGACACGTTTGTGCAAGGGGACGGGTATCGATGTTTATGCTCAGAATGTTACGATTGATTTAATGGGGAACGCACTGATAGGGCCTGGTAAAGATTCCGGAGAGAATTACGGCATTAGAACTAATAATCATCAGAACCTTGAGGTGAGAAACGGGACCATTAAAAATTTTGGTGACAGAGGGATTGCTGATAGAGGTGAAAAAAGACTGCCAGGTTATAAACGAATTGTAAATATGAGAGTACTGGATAATGGCGCCTGCGGTATCTGTATTGGTGGGCCGGGAAATCTTATAAAGGATTGCATTTCTAGCGGAAATGGCGTTAGCGGTATATGTCCTGGCTGGAGGAGCACTATTGTTGGTTGTATATGCCATGCAAATGAGCACCACGGTATCCATGGAGGAAGAGGATGTATTATCAGCAGAAACAACGCTTCAGAAAACGGGTATAGCGGGATTGTTGCATATTGCGGGAGTGTTGTGTCCGGAAACTGTCTTTACATGAATAACAGATCAGACGGGGATGAGCTTGCAGGAATTATTGTAATGGATGGATGCTTGATTAAGGATAATGCGTTTCGTGACAATCACATAAGCAACATCCTTGTAAAGGGGAAAGGAAATACGATCGAAGATAATTCAATTACTGCATTAAAAAATCCGGGTATTGGAATCTCGATGGTGTCTAGAGATAATTTTTTCCTGGATAATCAATTTTTTGGCAACAAAGCGGAGACCGTAGTAATTCGACTTGAAGAACAAGATAAAATGACTGACTAAATGAAAATGTTTTAAAAAGAATGAGTTGCGAACAAATCATTTAAGATTGACGGGCAGGGGCGGACGGTCTTGACAATTTATACGTTTGCAGGTTATCACAATTCTCAGGTAGTTACACTTTTATTTGCCCTGCCCGCACCTTAATTCTGCCGTTAGCATCAATAATAGAGAGTAAAATAGATAATGAACTATTCAAAAAAAGAAATTTATGAAAAACTTTTCCAGATATTTATAAAATATAAAAGGCGTTATAAGAGCCCGCCAAAATCAATGCAAATGGCATGTATGTGGTCGACAACAAATCTTCCCGACATCATTGAAGACACTCCCCTCCCCCCCCCATTTAATGACATTGAAGAAGCTTTCAATATATTAATTGACGAAGATGATTGTTTAGAATTATATGATATGGACCTTGATGAAGCTACTGACAAAATTTCAAATATGATACAAAAACAATGCTAACATCAGCATCTACTAAGACATGCTACTATATCGCCGGATCGGTCTTCTAAGGTTCGCGATATTTCTACTATTAATAATCTTTATAGGTATGCACCGCATGCTTGTAATGCAGTTATGGGTTGGGATAAATATCTATTTAGGTAATAAATATGGCGTTTTCAGAAGCAGTTAAATTAAAAGTTCGTAAAAAATCACATTTTTCTTGTTGTTTATGTAAGGCTATTGGTGTCAAGGTGCACCATATAATTCCACAAGAAGAAGGTGGTTCTGACAAAGAGGAAAACGCAGCACCTCTTTGCCCCTCTTGTCATGAAACCTATGGTGCAAATCCACAAAAAAGGAAGTTCATTAGAGAGGCTAGAAATTTATGGTATGAGATATGTGCTAAACGTTATGCCTCCGATTCAGATAGGTTGGATGAAATAAAACAACTTCTCAAAAATACAGTTTCATATGATGATTTTATTTCTTTTAAAGAAGAACTCCTTTCCCATGTTCGTCATGATTTTGATGTTCCAAGGCAAGAAGTTGAAATACACGCAGCCCTTGACGAATTGTTTGATAAGGTATGGTATGACAGACACAAATCGTTAGAACTAAAAGTAGAATCCGGTGAAATTACAATAGATCCGGAAATTTGGAAAGGTGCGCAAAAATCAGCAAAAAAAGTTGAAGACCGGTACAATTCGGATGACCTTGGGCCGTGGGATGACTTTGAATGGGGTATGATAAATGGAAAGCTGTCAGCTCTTAGGTGGGTGCTAGGTGACGATTGGGATATGTTGGACACATAACATCAGCATCTACAAGGACATGCTGTTTAGTTCGTCAAATCGAGCTTTAAAGTTTCGCGACATTTTTTCTATTAATAAATTTCAAGGGTATGCAACGCATGCCTGTAATGCAGGCGTTCTGTGCTAACAATAAACATTAATTTTCGAATGCGAACTTACATCGTGTAGAAAAGAGAAAAGTTATGGACAATTTGATTGAGGTCTCTAAAAAGATGCAGCAACAGGCATGGTCAATCATTGAAGAAATTGGAGTAATTCAACACTGGACCTCTATAGGAGCTACCATTAACCTGGTAGGTTCATTAAAAACGGGTTTGTTGATAAATAATAGGGATATTGATTTTCATATTTATACGAGTCCTTTTAGTCTTTCAGACAGTTTTCTGGCAATATCTAAACTGGCTGAGAACAATCAAATTGCAGAAATAAGTTATAAGAATTTAATCGAAGAAGAAGACAAATGTATTGAGTGGCATGCGTCATACACTGATCGACAAGGCATTGCATGGAAAATTGATATGATTCATATCTTAAAGGAGTCACCGTTTTCTGGATATTTTGAAAACGTTGCTAATCGAATTTCCGATGTTTTAACAAATGAAACTCGTGAAGCAATTTTAAGGATAAAAAGTGCTATCCCGGAAGATAAAAAAGTAATGTCCATCCAAGTATATCAAGCTGTAATCGAAGACGGTATCCGAGATATCGAAAGTTTTTGGTTGTGGGAAAAGCAAAATTTAAATGAAGGCATTGTTAGATGGATTCCGTGAAGCAATTTGAAGGATCAAAAGATTACGTTAAAATTCACTATGCACTATCTGTGCACAGAACAACCACCGCTTCCAGGGGAAACCAAACCACGCATCCGCGCGGTCAGGTGCCCCTGAAGCTAATCGTTATTTGCTGGTCATATTAATAAAATCTTGAGGTAGGAATTCAATGAAGAAATTAATAAAACGATTCACCAAATTTGTATTGTTACCGATTTTAACGCTAATTATCATTATTGTTGCAGCTTTTTTGGGTTATCGTTCCTGGGTGCAGCACTCGATAAAGGATCGTAGGACTATTGTCGAAGCAAACGGTATTGAAATTCTGGAGGAAGTCGAAATTGGTGGTATTAAACAATGGATTCAGGTACGAGGTAAGGATAGGAATAATCCAATACTGTTATTTCTACACGGTGGCCCGGGAAGTAGTTTTCTAGCAATGGCCCATGCATTTCAAGATAGTTGGGAAGAAAAATATACTGTTGTTCAGTGGGAACAAAGAGGAGCCGGCAAGAGTTACAACAAGACAATTCCCCGTTCCTCCATGACGCTTGATCAAATGAATGCAGATACTATTGATATGGTTCAGTACCTGAGAAAACGATTCAATAAAGAGAAAATATTTCTTCTGGGCCACTCGTGGGGGAGTGTTTTGGGAGTTTATGCCATTAAAAGTCATCCTGAATGGTTCTACGCCTACGTTGGCGTTGGTCAGGTTGTAAACGAATGGGAAGGAGAAAAGATCAGCTATGAATATTGCCTCCGTATGGCCAGAGAGCATGAAAACGGGAAAGCTCTCCGGGAACTTTTATCTATAGCACCATATCCATCTGAGTCAATGTTCGATAAAACGATGGTTGAACGAAAATGGTT
The DNA here is from genome assembly GCA_050123415.1 of Desulfobacteraceae bacterium. GTDB lineage: Bacteria > Desulfobacterota > DSM-4660 > Desulfatiglandales > HGW-15 > JAAZBV01. The sequence goes on from JASFHE010000380.1 coordinate 4,511, forward strand.
GGGTGAATTTGGTGGAGTTTATGTACAAGAAGCAGCTAGTAACAGGACTCTTGGTATATTATTATTTTCAGCTCCGGAGTACTCTATTTATGATTGCTGGCGTTACATTAAAGGGGCAATATCCTCTGGCAAAACGATGGAGGACGTTTTATTAAAACTTGATATAACGACTTTGGGATACAATTTTCAAGTTCCGGTTTTTTTCTTTAGCGGGCGACATGACTACAATGTTCCAGCTAATCTAACCCACGACTATTTTGAGAAGATCCAGGCGCCATTTAAGGATTTCGTGTGGTTTGAAAATTCAGCTCATTTTCCGATGCTGGAGGAACCGGATAAATTTTCAAAAGAACTCATTGAGCGAGTATTACCGCTTGCTAATAAATTACCTGACCATTCAGCGCAAATTAATAATTAACTCTTGAATATAAGTGGGGATTATCAGGGTATCAAATAACAATGGCTTTCACCGGAAAGCCTGATGAGACGTCGGCTTCCCGTGAAGCCAGGCGTTGTGTGTCGATAATATCCGCTTGACTTGATATCATAATGTAGTATCATATACGCCATGAATAAAAAACAAAAGCAAACTCTAAATAAAATACTAGAAAAACCTGAACGCTCCGACATACCATGGTCAAATATCGAATCCTTAATTGTTGCGCCTGGCGGAGAGATTTCAGAAGGATGAGGTTCTCGAGTCAGGGTAATTTTAAATGATGTAAAAGCAGTTTTTCATCGCCCACATCCTGAAAGGATCACAGAAAAGGGTGCTGTGAAATCAGTAAGAAGATTTTTAAAGGAAGCAGGAGTAATATCATGATGGAATATAAAGGATATTTTGGAAAAGTCGAATTTGATGATGAAGCAAATATTTTTTATGGTGAAGTAATAAACTTACGAGATGTTGTAACCTTTCAAGGTGAAACAGTTACTAAATTAAGAAAGGCTTTTCGGGAATCTATCGACGATTATCTTGAATTTTGTGCATCTCGTGGTGAAGAACCTGAAAAACCATATTCTGGTAAATTCGTAGTCCGCGTCGATCCAGAACTTCATAAAACCATTTCTATAGAAGCAAAAAAAACTGGAAAAAGCCTCAATGCATGGGTTACTGACAATTTATCTAAAATCATCCATGAAAACACACAACAGTCCAATTAATGCAGACCCAGGAATAACACGATACAGATCGGGCTGTCCCATCTGAAAGGGTCTGTCACTTCGCATATAAAGCCCTGCAGTCGTGATCATGGTAACCCGCCTCTGATCAAGCGGCGGTCCTTCAGCCCAGGGCTGGTTTTCAAACGAAGGGCATTCCATACCCATCAATATTTTCTGATCAGATTCCGGCAGATCCGCCATACACACCATTACAGTTACCTCCTTATGTATTTTTCTGATAGGTATAACGAATATGATTATATCAATGGATATTTTTTCCTGGATTATATTAATTACATCTTTTTCTTTACACTGCCTTCTTTAAGATTTACTATTCGGATCAATTTCAAAGTATACAGCCTGTCATCATTATGGACAAAATATTATTCGCTTCTACACATAATATGGGAAAGGAAGCTCTATTGATATGAAATCTTTCTACTGCAAACTGATATTGATATTATGGGCTGTTTTTATTTTTCATAGCAACGCGACTCTGGCGTTACCCGGTCAAACCTGTGTGCTTTCAAAACCCGAACCTGACAGCTTTCCCCTTATTGAAAACTGCACGCCAGTCGATATCCATATTGACAACAGTGATTTCAAAGGCGTTATCCGGGCGGCGACGGATCTTCGGGCAGATATTAAAAGTGTAACGGGAATTGAGCCGAATATTATCCACAGCACGGAAACTCTCAAATCAAGGGCCGTCTTTATCGGAACCATTGGGAAGAGCCCGGTAATAGATGAACTGATCCTCAATGGAAAACTGGACGTAAGTGAGATAAATGGCAAATGGGAATCATTTATTATCCAGGTTATTACTGACCCTGTACCGAATGTGAAAAAAGGTCTTGTCATTGCGGGAAGCGATAAAAGAGGCAGTATATACGGCTGTTATGATCTTTCGGAACAGATTGGCGTTTCGCCCTGGTACTGGTGGGCGGATGTTCCTGCAAAGAAAAAAGAGGCTTTGTATGTAAAA
>JASFHE010000381.1:0-6648 GCA_050123415.1 Desulfobacteraceae bacterium
CCATGATCTTGCGGGATAAAACATGGAGTCAATGTGTATCTCATAATTGGGGAGCACTGTAATTTCAGGTTCTTTTATGGATTCGTTCATGGCATTTAACAGGCGGTCAGTAATCCTGAAGGCCCGGAGTTTGTTCATCGAGGGATGGCATTCATCTTTCTCATCCGAGTATGCCACTTCCACATAGCCCATCTGAAGCGGGATTCTTTCAAGAAACCTTTCGATAAACCTCCCTTCTACCCGTTCAAACCTGTCTTTCAGTTTTCCGACAGCCCAGGATTTCCCCCATCTTTCGTCGGGATTTCTTTCTGTGAAATTGTGATAGCGGTCATTCTCATACCTGGTAAATTCCATCTTGGGGAGTTTTATAGGGACAAGGAAAAATGGATTATTGTCCTTTATATACTCGATCAGTGAGGATGTGCCGTACCAGACCCCGGCCCGGCAGTCGGAAAGAAGTTTAAAAAGATATCTCCTTATTTCCGGAAAACGAATATGCTTCATTGTCCCAGTGGCACAGCCGGAACTATCAAACCTGTTTAAAAAGCACAGGGGGCCATGGGTAAAAAACTCGTTATCACAAGGTGCGGCATCATCTATCAGGGTCGTCAGAATTTCATCTTCCTGGTCCTGTAATGATCGTTTCATAAAATGATCATAGGTTTTTTGCGAAAACTCCATGTAGTTATCAGGAAAAGATTTTGAATGACTTGTATAGCCCATGTATTCGCCTTCAATATCGTAATCAACAAAATCAAGCTTCAGACTGAGGCTGTCAATAAAATCTATCCAATGGGGATATGCACCCTCTTCAACCTCCCTTACAAGGGAGGCATCCGACATTATTTTTGCTATGCGTTTCAGATGGGCCTTTGGCAGAGAATTATCCCTGTGCCCGCGCTTAATATCATTTTCCGATATATAGTGCGAAAAGGCATGGAGATCTCTCCTGAGATCATATGGATTGGCAAAGACTTCCAGGCCTTTGATATCTGTTTCTTTAAACTCCGGTCTTGTCATGGCTGTCCACCAGTTTTACTGCGTTTCCTGATTTGGTTATCACTTTTTGAATCTCCGGGAAAAGGTCTACCGGAAAGGCGATGAATTCCCCGGAAAGAGGAACAACCCGGTTTTTATCGGAAAATTTTTTCTCCAGCTGCACCTTGACGCTTAGATCCCTGATCCTGGCTATCATGAGGTTGTCGTGAACAATAGTCTTGCCTTTCCGGCTTTTTATTGTCCTGACGGTATCTCCGAAGGCCTTATGGTGTTCCTGCAGCCATAAAAATGTCGGGCTTTCCGTGATCTTTTCCGGTGCATGGCTGATCTTCACAAGATCAGGCCGTGCTGCAAGGCTTCCCTTATTGGGCTTCATATAGCACATACTGCTCAGCCATTCAAGCATGTCAAAGGGGATAGAGGAAAGATCGATCTCTATAAATTCATCGTTTTTTACAGACAAAAAATCTTCCGGCAACAGGTTTTCCGATCCTTTGTCCATCTCCCGCAGGCGAAAGTATGTCTTCCCGTCCCTGGTAGTCTTTTCGAGGCATCCCTGGTCCAGTCCCTTTTCACATACCTTCCTGATATCCGGCAGATTTTCAACCTCCGGGTATGCCATCTCCCATAAGGGGAGAATATCCTCCGGTTGTGCCCAATCGCCTTCCTTCATTCCGGAGAGTGAATAACAGATAAGATCCACTGGTGACAATCGAACATTATCTCTCTTTAAGTCAATCCCGAAAGAATCTCCCCATCCGGACCTGAGCCGGTCTTTTATTCCCTTTACAGTAAAAGGATTGTTCCCGTGAAGCAGGTTCCCGTCCCTGACATGCAGCCTGTCACTTTTTGAGACTGACAGTGCTTTCCGGGAGCCGGGCTGCCCGGGAATCTCCCGGAGTTTATCCCTGATGACATCTTTCCCGGATATCTTCAGGCCCGGACCTTCAATAGTTACAGGATTGACAAACAGGGGCAAAAAAGAAGAAAACTCGGATGGGAACATGAACCTCTGACGCTCCAGCACGGTAGTCTTATCCCCGGGGTCCTTAGGGGCCTCGGCCATAAGAAGCAGACCTTTTCGGACCAGATTTGTTTTTACGCTCTTGAACACTCCTTTATATTTGTCATTAAAACTGCCCCAGAATCCACCTGTATTCGATGCCTTATACAGCCTTTCAAAGAACCTGATATCCGTTTCCCCTTTAGTTGCATTGAGCAGATGAAGAAACAGGACCTGTTTTTCGTCAAGGGAGGCCATCACCTTTTCAATGCCCCTGTGGGTAAGGAAATTATGGCGGAAGAGTTCCCGTGAATCCGGACAGCCAGGCGGCAGATCCCTTGCCTTGCAGATGGCCTTGATATCCGCCTGACTCAGGTCGGAACTGCACATTTTTTTCAATATTTCATCTTTGTCCATAAATTACCTTCCTAAAGGGCGTCCGCAGCCCTGATACTGTACTGATAACCCTGTTCGCAAAGGAAAAGCTGGCGTTTCAAGGCAAAATCCTGCTCCACCGTGTCCCTTGTCACAAGCGAATAAAAATGGGCCTGGTTTTCTCCCTGCTTTGGCCGTAATATTCGTCCCAGCCGTTGGGCCTCTTCCTGCCTTGAGCCGAATGTCCCTGAAACCTGTATGGCCACAGAGGCGTCAGGCAGGTCTACTGCAAAATTTGCCACCTTGGAGACTGCAAGGACATTGATCTTCCCATCCTTAAAATCCCGGTAGAGGCCGTCTCTCTTAGCCTGGGCGGTTGATCCCGTAATCACGGGGATATTGAAGTCGGTCGCAATGCCTTTAAGCTGGTCAATATACATCCCGATCAGAAGGACCTGTTTGTCTTTATGAAGCGCCAGGATATTGCGTACCACATCTAATTTTGCAGGGTTTTCCGATGAAATACGAAACTTCTTTCGTTTGTCCGCAACAGCATAAGGCATCCTGAGGTCTTCCGGCAATGGCATGCGGATCTCACAGCACCTGGCCTTTGCAATCCATCCCTGGTCTTCCATCTCCTTCCAGGGCACATCGACTTTTTTGGGGCCGATCAGGGCAAAGACATCGTCTTCTTTTCCGTCTTCCCTGACCAGTGTTGCGGTCAGGCCCAGCCTCCTGCGGGCCTGAAGGCCTGCCGTGACCTGAAACACGGGGGCCGGAAGCATATGCACCTCATCATAGATGATCAGGCCCCAGTTTCTATTGTCAAACAGTTCAAGATGAGGAAAATCCCCTTCCCTGTCAGGCCGGTATGTCATGATCTGGTAGGTTGCTATGGTTATCTGCCTGATCTCTTTTACCGCCCCGCTGTACTCACCGACAGCATCTTCAGGCAGGTCTGTTTTATCCAGGAGCTCGGCCTTCCACTGCCTGACGGCCGTGACACTGGTGGTCAGAATAAGGGTTGAGGTCTGAAGCTGCTCCATACATGATATGCCCACTATGGTCTTTCCCGCGCCGCAGGGGAGAACAATAACACCGGCCCCTCCCTGTTCGCTGCCGCCTGCATAAAAGGTATCGGCAGCCTGCTTTTGATAGGGACGAAACATGAATCTTTCACCTGCCTGAGTGACTTCAGGCACAGAAAAACGAACCTGCTCCCCTTTGATATAACCGGCAAGGTCTTCTGCAGGATATCCGATCTTGATGAGCGCCTGTTTAATCTTCCCGCGGTCTTTCGGGCTGATAAGGAATTCCGTGTCCGAAATTCTCTCCGGCAGGAGACCTTCGATTGATTTACTGCGGGCTATCTCCTCTGCAAGCGGTGCGTTATCAGCGGAGAGCATAAGGCCCCGTGAATCGGGCAGTATACGAAGCAGGCCGAACCTGGATGCAAAATCATGGATCTCGACCAGCACATGTTCCGGGACCTGGTATTTTGAAAACCGGCAGAGCGCTTCCCCGATCTCATCCGCAGAAATACCGGCTGCACGGGCGTTCCATATGGAAAGGGGCGTGATCCGGTAGGTATGAATATGTTCCGGGGACTTTACCAGTTCCGCAAACCTGACCAGTTCATTCCGGGCCTCCGCATAACGGGGGCTGTCAACTTCTACCAGCACGGTATGATCGCTCTGAACAATTAAAGGATTGGATGGTTCATATGTCGTCATAATCTCTTTTTATATTGAATGAGGCACGATATATCCCATATCGGCAAGGGTTTTGATTATTAAGCAGATAATAAAATTACAATATCATACTGCAACAACCTGCGCTCGTTGCAGCCAAAATATTATCGTGCACCTTGTATGTCAAGCTAAAAAGAGACACAATATGTAGTATCTTGAGTAGTAAAGAGACATTTATAGCAAAGCGTAAAGCGGGATGAATGGGGACATGAGGTGTTAGGTTATCAGGTTTAAAATTGTCAACCTTATACTCTAACACCATTAAGGGATTTGCCTTCATTATTTCCAATATAAAATGAGTTGACATGCATAACTCTATTAGTAAGATTAAGTTTTTAAAGGATTATCCCGATTTATAAATTCAAAAGTGGAACATTTATGCACCCTGAACAAAAAAAGATATATCGATCCCTGACACCTGAACAGAAGCTCAATCAATCTTTAAGGCTTTACTATTCAGCATGGAATTTAAAGGCAGCGGGGTTAAGGCAGCAACATCCAGAACTCAGTGAAGAAAATATTCAAAAGAGAGTAAAGGAAATATTTTTTTATGCAAGAACATGATCTGTTCCTGATATTCCTTTCACGACTGGAAGAAAGCAGGATAACATATATTGTTACAGGATCGGTTGCTGGTATTATTTATGGTGAGCCTCGTCTTACACACGATATTGATCTGGTAATTGACCTTGATGCTGAAAATGCCCACAAAATTCCAAATGCCTTTCCTGAAGATGAATTCTACTGTCCGCCGCTGGAGATCATTAAACTTGAAATAAAAAGACCGTACAGAGGGCATTTTAATCTTATCCACCATGAGTCCGGTTTTAAAGCCGATATCTACCTTTCAGGAGAAGACAGGCTCCATGAATGGGCGATTGAGAATAAAAGAAAATACAGATTAGGAAGCCAGGATATCTGGGTCGCGCCTCCTGAATATGTAATATTGAGAAAGCTTGAGTATTACAGGGAAGGTAAGTCGGATAAACATATAACCGACATAAAAGCTATTCTTGAAATATCCGGGAATACACTGGATATGATAAGACTGGACAAAATGATTAGTGAGTATAATCTTAAAACTGAATGGGAAAAAACCGACAATTAGAATAATTACATCAAGACCATCAGGATGCAGGGTTTGGCATTCCCCCATTTTGCCTACCAGTCCATAGCTTTAGTGACGGCTGGATCGGGGAATCCACTAAAAATTGTTTTTTACTGATAAGCTATCGGTTTGATGATAAGAGTCAAGGACAGACTTGATCCCCTTTTTTACACAGTGTATATGGCAGCCCTTGTTTGCACAAATCAGCAGGTAATTCCACCGAATTCGAGGGAATTGAATATTATACAGGATCTCAAAATGGCTAAAATAGATGTAAAAGGTACTGACATTACAATTATATCTAAAAATGAGGAAGATTATATCTCATTGACCGATATGCTTAAAGCGAAGGATGGTGACTTTTTTATCTCTGACTGGCTCCGAAATCGGAATACTGTTGAATTTCTGGGGATATGGGAACACGTTCATAATCCGGATTTTAATTATGGCGAATTCGCCATAATTAAAAGTCAGGCAGGTTTGAACAACTACAAAATAAGTGTTAAAGAATGGGTTGAAAAAACCAATGCCATTGGCCTCATGGCAAAAGCCGGTAGATATGGAGGTACATATGCGCATAAGGATATTGCTTTTGAATTCGGAATGTGGATCAGTCCGGAATTTAAAATATATCTCATCAAGGAATTCCAGCGTCTTAAAGACCAGGAACGGGAAAAACTGGGTTGGGATATTCGGCGGAACCTGACAAAAATAAACTATCGCATTCATACTGATGCTATCAAAGAAAATCTAATACCTCCTGAATTGACTAATGAACAAATTAATCTTGTATATGCATCGGAAGCAGATATATTGAATATGGCCCTGTTCGGAATGACAGCAAAAGAGTGGCGTGATAACAACCCTGATTTAAAAGGAAATATCCGTGATTACGCCAATGTTTCTCAACTTGTATGTCTTGCTAATATGGAAACGTTGAATGCCCATTTCATTCATGAGGGACTTGCTCAAAAGGATCGTCTTTTAAGGCTGAACCAGATTGCCATACAACAGATGAGACTGCTTACATCCGATAATTCGATCAAAAAGCTTGAAGGTAGCAAATAATGGTATATATCCTGAGAAGTAAGGGTATGATTCAGTTTAATACCTTTCTCTAACAGCCTCCAGCCAAAAAACCTTCAGCCTATGTTTATACTGACCTCAGATTTCTGACTTCCGGCTTTTAGTAATCTTGAATCTTTCGCCAGTGAAATTCATAATTATGACAGCAAAGCAAATTTCACCGGGCTTGAATATTGAACATTGAATTATTTTTAGAAAAGGAGGCACTTGCAAAAATGTGAAAATAAGTAGAAATTATCTTGAATGAAAGAGAAAAAGGAGGTATGGCCTTCTTAAGCTTTACCCCAAAGCAAGAGAAGGAGGCCATACCAGATGAAACTGAGAGC
>JASFHE010000382.1:0-6636 GCA_050123415.1 Desulfobacteraceae bacterium
TGCCATGATCTCCTTAGGTTTTAATAAGTCCCCCCTTTTAAGCCGGATACCTACCATGTAACGTAATCCGGTTTTATATTTCCTTTTCCCAAAAGGCTATTACCCCGTCACTGCCAAAATATGACACTATGCCTCTGACTCAAGTGTGCATTGAGTGAAATCGATTTCCCGGTTGCATTCCGAACAGGTATGCGACCTGTTGAATTCATCAGAAAAGATTTCCTTTTCCTTTCCACAATTAGGGCATTTGCATGTAAAAGATTTAAGATTTTTTATATCATTAAACCCGGGACAATGCTGTGGTGTTGTCATATCGAGTCTCCTTATATGTTTATTTTAAAATCAAAGTTTTTTACCTATATCACGGCCATAATCCTGGGCCATCTGTGTTCTCCCTCCCAGGGATGCGGATTTTAAACGGAGAGGTTCCCTGACCATATCCATATTGAAAATATTCTTCATGGTATTAAATATACGATCAGGGGCTTCTCCGCTCCATCCGAAGGCGCCGAAGGCACCGCCGACCTTTCCTTCAAGGTTTGCCTTTTCAGCGAGAAACAGCATGGTTTTCATGCCCTGCATCATATCGCCATGGTAGGTGGCAGAACCGAACAGGTACCCGTCATAACCTTCCAGGTCGGTTTCCTTTTTTATTTCTGTTACATTGACGGTCTTTGCCTCTGCGCCTGTAAATCTTACTCCTTCAGCAACAAGTTTGGCGATTTCTGCTGTTTCACCGCTTCGAGTGGCATATACTATCAGGACTTTAGCCATATTATCTTTTACCTCCGGACTTCTTATTGGACTATGCCTTCCATAAACCGTGTATGTTACAGTATTCTTTTGCCGTAATCTGTGCCGCATCTATCATAAATGTTGCTTCAGGAACGTCTCCGGGATTAAGGAACTGCCTGTAGGCCTTGCCATCGGCTATGATTTCGATCCATTCAATATAATGTTTCTCTTCCATGGGATGTGCCACACTTCCTACCTTTACCTTGTAGCCGCCTTCGATCTTTTCAATGACCGGAACATGTTTTTCCTTGGCAGCATCAACTGTGTTCTCTACATAAAGTTTCATTGGTTCACCACAGCATACCAGTTCACCGCCGCCGCCGGTTAATACTTCAACTATATTTCCACAAGCTTCGCATTTATAAATTTCGAGTCTTTGAGCCATTATCCTTCCTCCTTTAATTTTATTGTTATTTTTTTAAATCAGTTTTTTTATCGCTTCGATCACCTCGGCATAATCAGGTTCTTCAGACATTTCATTTACAATCTGAATGTACCGGATCACACCTTCACGGTCTGTTACATGAACAGCCCTGGCAAGCAGGCGCAGTTCCTTAATCAGCATACCATATGCCTCTCCGAAAGAAGCATCACGATGGTCTGATAGTGTAATTACCCTGTCTATTCCAGTAGCACCGCACCATCTTTTCTGTGCAAAGGGAAGGTCCATACTGACAGTAAGTATAACCACGTCGTCTCCCAGTTCTTCTGCTTCCTGGTTGAATCTTCTTGTCTCAATGTCACAAACCGGTGTGTCAAGGGAAGGAACAGATGATATAACACATACCTTTCCTTTGTATGATGTTATGTTTATCGGGTTTAAGTCGTTATCAAGAAGAGTTGCGTCAGGCGCTGATTCTCCTGTTTTTACTTCATTCCCTGTAAGTGTCAGGGGATTGCCATGCATGGTGATGATTCCGGTTCGTTCAGACATATGATATTCCTTTTGATTAATAGTTAGTTTCCATCCAGAAAGAGCCGAATTCTGGATGGAGCTTTCAGCTATCAGCCAAACCTTTGTTTTAAATACCTTTTGCTGAAAGCTGAACGCTGAGTGCTGACAGTTCCCAAACAAAAACAATAGTTTTTGTTTGGGAACTGCTAGTTAGTAATTCTCGCCAAGCAGTTCAAAATAGGCCTGCGGATGGGCACAGGCCGGACATTCCACCGGTGCTTCTTTACCTGTATAGAGGAATCCGCAGTTTCTGCAGCGCCATACAACTTCTTCGTCTCTTTTAAAGACCCTGTCATTTTCAATATTTGCAGCAAGATCGTTGTAACGTTTTTCATGCTGTCTTTCTGCTACAGCGATATTTCTGAAAACAACTGCAATCTCCTTAAATCCTTCTTCATCCGCGATCTTCGCAAAATCAGGGTACATTTCCGTTTGTTCGTAATGTTCACCCTCGGCAGCAGCCTTAAGGTTTTCAAGAGTGGTCCCTATTACGCCTGCGGGAAAGGCTGCCGTGATTTCTACCTCTCCGCCCTCAAGAAACTTGAAAAGTCTTTCTGCGTGTTCCTTTTCCTGAGCTGCTGTTTCTGTAAAAATAAATGACATCTGCTCGTAACCTTCTTTTTTTGCCTTGCTTGCAAAATAGGTATAGCGGTTTCTTGCCTGTGATTCACCTGCAAATGCCGTAAGTAGATTTTTTTCGGTTTGGGTTCCTTTTAAACTTGCCATTCTTTCCTCCTTTAAATTGATCTGTTTAATTGTTGGTTGATTTTAAATAAAAAATTAATAATTAGTTGTTATTAAATAATACTAGTAATCATGTAATAATCAGTGTCAAGAAACACTGTTGTTAGATTTATATTAACAGGCTTCGTCAATTACTGAACCTTCGCCCGCCAGCGGTTTGAAACACTTTTTGCTTGCTCCGCAGACAGGGCATTTCCATTCATCAGGAAGATCTTCAAACTTCGTTCCCTTCTGGATTTTTCCTTTTCTGTCTCCCCTGTCAGGATCATAGATATAACCGCAGTTTGTTGTCTGACATTGCCACATATCTTCAGGTTTAGACATACTTACTCCTGTTCCTTTGTTATTTCCACCAGCCCTTTTTTATGTGGGCATCCCGTTCTTCTTCCGCAAGTTTTTTTATTTTATAGGCCGAATCCCTTATTACACCATAGAGAATCCCGCAGTTTGTATCCTCCCGGACAGCATCTCCTTCATCCGAAAGGTTCAGCATTTCGCCTGCCAGTTTAATTACTTTTTTAATACTCTCATCACATGGCTTCATAAGGGGCACCTTATTAACACGGGTTTTTGTTTTTTCTCTTTTAATATCAAGATGCGTGCCAGAATCCGGGCGAAAATTGTTGCGGCAAATTAATCTGCAATTTCAATATGTTCCGGTTGATGAACAAAAAACCAGTGCTACAATAATCAAAAAAACCTGAGACACTTTGTGTTTCCGGGATGGCCTGAAAAACTGCAACACTACTAAGAGCTGCCGGAAGAATTGTTATAGCTAGAAAAATATCGCAAATAAAAAAGTAAAAAATCGTTTATAAAACAGAATATTAACAAGATATAAGTAACAGGTGAGAATAGGAATCAGGTAGAGAATTTATTTTCAATAAAAAATTAAGTATTTTTTAAAAAGCATTACATGGCTCAAATAAAAACCTGAGACGGTATTGTATCATGAGACATTTGTGTCTGCAAGAAATCTGTATAGGGTTGCCCGGCCTACACCCAGAATTCTGGCTGCCTTTGCTTTATTGCCCCCGCTTTTTTTCAGGGCGTTTTTAACACTGTCCATATCGAGTTTTTTTGAAGGGCCCCTTGCCGGGCGTTCATTACGCCATTCCTGGAGTTCAAGGGGAAGATGAAGAGCACGGATTTGTCTGCCCCTTGACTTTACAAGAGCAAAACGTATGGCGCTCTGGAGTTCTCTTACATTTCCGGGCCAGGGGTAATCCATCATACTGGAAAGCGCGTTATCCGAAACGCTATATGTTCTTCCATCCTCTGTGAAAAGGTTAAGGAAATGGTCTACGAGCAGGGGAATATCGACTCTTCGATTTTTCAGGGGAGGAAGAATTATCGGGATAACAGCAAGACGATAGTAAAGATCCTGCCTGAAATTACCCTTTTTAACCTCAGCCTTGAGGTCCCGGTTTGTGGCGCTTATGATCCTGACATCAACCTTTTTGGGTTTTTCAGCTCCTACCCTTTCAAAACGGCCTTCCTGTAAGACCCTCAACAGTTTGGCCTGTACTGTCCCTGGCAGTTCTCCTACTTCGTCCAGAAAGAGAGTTCCTCCGTCAGCAAGCTCGAACCTGCCTTTTTTGTCCTTTATTGCCCCGGTAAAGGCCCCTTTTTCATGACCGAACAGCTCGCTTTCGAGAATACCTTCGGGAAGGGCCGCGCAATTGAGCGGGACAAAGGGTTTGCCTGAACGGTGGCCTTCAGTATGTATGGCAGAGGCAACAAGCTCCTTTCCTGTACCGCTTTCGCCCTGTATGAGTACCGGCACATTGACATCGGCTACGTCTTTGATTGTCCGGAAAAGCTCGTTCATGACCGTGTCCCGGCTTATTATACCTGCGAAGCTGGTCTCGGCTTTAAGGCGTTTTTTAAGTTCGTTCAGTTCGGTTATGTCTTCAAGGATGACTATTGCAAGACTTTCTCCATCATGATCCAATGGGGCAGCGCTTATCAGAAAATCAAGGGTTGTTTCAACGTTATTGATATAGAGCTGTACCCTTGCCCTGTTTCTTTCTGTTTTCCGTCCCGAAACCGCCTCTAGTGCTGTCTGACGAATCCTGCATTCCTTACACTCATCAGAATATCCACAACCCTTGTCTGCCGCAGAAGCATGGATGCATTTAAGGACATCCCCGCCTCTACGGTTGATTACTTCCGCAAGATGGATGCCGAATGTTCGTTCAATAGAATTATTGACTGCCTGAACTCTTCTTTCTTTATCCATTATCAGCACACCGCATGGCAGTGATTCAAAGAGATTCTTCAGGAAGTCGTTAGAGTTAAGAAGTTCGGTAACTGGTCTCATATTTTTTCCGCTGTCTGTTCATATTCCGCTTTGATTACAAATAAAAACAATATAACACCGGCTAACGGATGCGTCAAATAACAGGCGTAAACCCTGATTCACCACAATCATTGATTATTAAAAAATTTGGTGGCTCTTGGGTGAAAAGGAAAGATTGCTTTTAGAGGATGCTTTTTTAAACTTTCGGGAATATCATATATATGATATTTTCACACTCCCGGATATTTTTTCTAATAAATACCCAAGGCCTCTAAATCGGCCAAATCTTTTTTTCGTCCAATTGATTTTTTGTTTCTTATGAATTGAGTTAATCCAATAAATTCTACGGGTACATCACCATATTGACCATTAACTTTTGATGAATATGCGTCGTTCCATGTGACACCGGATATTGAAGTGATAATGTCAATTCTAACCGGAGGGACGCCAAGCTGAATCACTTTATTTTCATATTCCAGGTCAGACAACTCTATGCCGACCGAACCAAATCCAAATTCATCAAGAGCCTTCATAACCCGTTGAGCATTTTGTTTATCAGGTTTTATGAAGATATCAATATCTCCCGTATACCTCGGCGCTCCATGGAATGCCAGAGCATAACCTCCAACTATCAGATATTCAACATTGTGGGAGTTCAATAACTCTAGCAACTCTTTGAAGTCTGTCTGAATTTCCATTAAATTGCCTTCTCAAGTATTCAACTGCAAGTATTCTTTCGTTAGGGTCTTTTTCAAGCCAGTATTTCAGGTCTTCCTTGATGGAATCATCATTCTTCATATCGATTATTTTTACTACTTTTCTAATCATAAGAAACTTACCTTTATCATCTTAGCAATAGTCTATTGCTCAACATTATATGTCAAGTTATCAACAAAGTTAAGTGTATTTTTAAGCAGTTTTGTGTATCTCATGTTTATCCTTAGGAAAGTATAGTTTACATCTGGTATTGTTAAATTATCAGGGATAGCCAGAAGTCATGTATAGGATAATAATACTTGAATCGGTTGATATTATGAATTGGCGTCATGAAAGCAACATGACAGATATGTTTTTGATATCTTAAAATTTGATAATCGTCTAAGACTTTTGATAAATAGCAGTGATCTCAGGTTTTGCTCGCATTCCTGTATGCACAATATGTTGATATGCTGTTAAAAATTATTTCAGTTATCATTTAAAAGCGCAGAACTGGAATACAGGCCGGTTATACAGCCCCGTCATACCTTCACCACAATGATGATTTCTTCTGGTGAGAATCTGGGCTGGGTACAGAAAATGCTCGGACATTCATCCCTGAAGATGATCACGGACAAGTACTTCTCTTACATCCCCAATATGACCCATCAAGATGGGAGTAAGTTCCTGGAGGAGTATGAGAAGAGGGAGGATAAGGGGGAGAGGTTTATTGTTTGAAAGCTAACTACTGCTTCTCCATATAGTTAATAAGCGAGATTAATAATCTGCAATTTCAAGTCTCATATTACTATGAAGAGCGGCACCATGTACATCAGGAAATAATGTCAGATAATTAATTTTCATCCGATTTAGAAAACGAAGAAAACTCTCTCTATCACCTGGTTTCTCTGGTATCTTAATTTTAAAAAGGATAGAAGTAGAGAATCCTTTAAAATGTTTTCTTACCCATTTTTCAACATCATCGAGTTCAGTAAGTTTCATAAATAATCCTTGCTGACTAATTTGACTTTGTAAAGATTGTGATTGCACAATAAATAAAAAAAATGTATAAGATAATCATTATGTTAACGCCAAGAGAAAAATTCTACTGAACAAAGGAGCCAATCTTATGCAACCCCTCTCA
>JASFHE010000383.1:0-6626 GCA_050123415.1 Desulfobacteraceae bacterium
GATATATGATGTCTTAAAAAGATGACGCTATGGATAGATATCAGGCATAATGTCTTACAATAACATCCGTCAGGGCATCAATTGTATAGTCCGCGGGTTCAATAGTAATATTTAGACCAAGTTTTTTTGCTGTTTCTGATGTGATCGGTCCTATTGATGCGATATCCACATTATTTAACCATGCTTTTACCTGATCTGCCCTGTCCCCGAACATCTCCATAAAATTGGTTACAGTTGAAGAACTTGTAAAGGTAATCATGTCTATCTCACCTGCTTCAAGCATCCTGCTTACTGTATCCGCTTTTTTGTCAGGCATTATGGTCCTGTAGGCATCAACAACATTTATGTGTGCGCCCATTTTCTTCAATTCATCAGGGAGTATTTCCCTTGCCTTTGATGCCCTTGGAAGGAGTATCTTCAGGTCTTCAGCCTTAAATTCCCTGAACGCCTCAACCACTGCCTCTGCCCGGTACTCCGAAGGCACCAGGTCAGGTATAATGCCATAATCCCTTACGGCCTCTGCTGTTTTAGGCCCAATGGCTCCTACCTTGATATCCTTTAAAGCACGGACATCCTTTCCCTTTTTATAAAGCCTGTTAAAAAAGTATTTTACACTGTTCACACTGGTAAAAAGGAGCCAGTTATATATGTCCATTTCATCAATTGATTTGTCCAGGGGAGTCCAGTCATCCGGAGGGACAATCTCGATTGTGGGGAACTCAATACAGTCGGCCCCGAGTTCCCTCAAACCGGCCAGAAATCCACTTGCCTGTTCCCTTGCCCTTGTAACAACAATCCTTTTGCCAAAGAGAGGTTTTGTCTCAAACCAGTTGAGCTCCTGTCTCAATCCCACAACGTCACCTACAATGATGATCCCGGGCGGCTTGATGCTTTCTTTTTGGGCTATCTCGTAGATATTTTCCAGGTTGCCGGTGATTGTCTTTTGTCCGGGATGTGTACCCCTGTGTATTATCGCTACAGGCGTTTCCGGTGATCTGTTGTTTTTAATAAGTTCCTGGCATATGTTTTTAAGATTTCCTATGCCCATAAGACACACGAGTGTGCCGACCCCTGTGGCCAGTTTTTTCCATGATATGTTTGACTGGTCCTTTGAAGGGTCTTCATGTCCTGTAACAAAGGCTACCGTGGCAGTATGGTCCCGATGAGTCAGGGGTATCCCGGCATACGCAGGAACTGAAATAGCGGATGTAATACCGGGAACTATCTCAAAGGAGACACCGGCCTTTAACAGTTCCTGTGCTTCTTCTCCGCCTCTTCCGAAAATAAAGGGATCTCCTCCCTTAAGTCTTGTAACCGTCAGTCCCGAAAGGGCCTTTTCACATATGATGCTGTTTATCTCATCCTGTGTTTTTGTGTGAGAGCCTGCCTTTTTACCCACATAGATAAGCTCTGCCTCCGGTTTTGCATACTCAAGAAAAATTTCATTGGCAAGATAATCATAAACAAGCACGTCTGCCTTTTCTATGCATTCTTTTGCCTTGATAGTGAGCAGACCCGGATCACCAGGCCCCGCGCCTACAAGAAATACTGTCCCTTTTTTTTTGTTTTCAGTCATACCTTAATCTTGTTGCTGTTACTTCCCATAAATCTCAGCCAGTATTTTATCCGCGCCCATGTCCAGGAGCCCGGCTGCGAGGGTTTCTCCTGCCTGTTCGGGCTGTTCACATGTGCCGGTGAGACTGTCTTTGATTATTCTGCTGCCGTCGAGTTCCGAGACCATGCCGTGAATAACTATTGTATTGCCTTCAATAAAGGCATAGGCCCCTATAGGCACCTGGCATCCGCCTTCAAGCTTGTTTAAAAAAGCCCTTTCAGCCCTTACCGCAAGGGCTGTTTCAGGATGGTTCAAAAACTCAATAAGTTTATTACATTCAACGTCATCAACCCGGACCTCAAGGCCCAGAGCGCCCTGGCCTACTGCCGGGATAAAATCAAAGGGCGGAAGAAGCTGTTTTATCTTGGAAGAAAGCCCAAGCCTTCTTAATCCTGAAGTTGCAAGCAGTATGGCATCAAGCTCTCCTGATTCAAGTTTTTTTATGCGGGTATCTACATTCCCCCTGATTGGAATGATCTCTGTGTCGGGTCTCTTATTTAAAAGCTGGGATGATCTCCTTAAACTGCCTGTCCCAATCCTTGATCCTTCGGGAAGCTCCTCGAATTTTTTATATTTGACAGAAAGAAATGCGTCACTCGGATCTTCCCTTTCAGGGAAAAAGGGGATTCCGAGTCCATCAGGCAGCTCTGCGGGTACATCCTTGATGCTGTGGACAGCGATATCCACTCTGGTTTCAAGGAGCGCTTCTTCTATTTCCTTAACAAAAAGACCCTTTCCACCGATCTTGCTCAGAGGAGAATCAATGATTTTATCGCCCTTTGTCTTTATAATAACAAGCTCTACATCTATATCAGGGTGTTCCTTTTTGATTATTTCCCCGACCATACGGCTCTGGGCAAGCGCGAGTTTGCTTCCCCTTGTGCCTATTTTAATATTTGTTTTATTCATAATGATTTTTTCTTAACAAAAACTCTGCGTACTCAAGATCATGACGCGTGGTAACCTTTATGTTCTCCTCCGATCCCTGTACAACCTTTACGGGTATGCCCAGTTTTTCCATGAGCATTGCATCGTCAGTCACCTCATCCCATGCTTCGGTATCTGCCTTTTTATGTGCGTTTCGGATGTCATCATATCTGAATACCTGGGGTGTCTGCACCAGCCAGAGAAGCCGTCTCTCATAGGTTTTAGATACATAACCATCTTCACCAACTTGTTTTACAGTGTCCTTTACCGGAACAGCCGTAATTACCGCCCTTTCATCCTTAATCGCCTCAATGGAGCTTTTGATTGTGTCAGGATTTACAAAGGGCCTTACTCCATCATGTATTAGAACACAATCGCATTCTCCATCAATGGCATCAATTCCAGCCCTGACAGAATCCTGCCGCCTTTTACCCCCCGGGGTTACCTTTAATACCTTATTGAGATTATACTTCTCAACTATCTCACTGGTACAAAAGCCCACATCATCAGCCGGAACAACAAGGATTATTCCATCAATAAGTGAACAGCTGTTAAATTTTTCCAGGGTTACAGCCAGAATTGGTTTCCCGTCCAGCGTAAGAAACTGTTTGGGAATATCGGATTTCATCCTGACACCGAAACCGGCTGCTGGGATTATTGCAATTGTTCTCATAACTATGCAGTAGTGAATAATAATAAAAATAAAAAAAGCAGGTACAGGGATTATTCCTCCTGAAGACCTGCTTTTTTGATAACATTTTATCTGGCTGAAAATTCAATCTGTTATGCCCGTTGGTTTTAAGGCTATTTCCAGCCGGTAAAATATAAATTAGCCTGCTTTTCTTGTCATCTTTTTCAGTCTGTTGATTCTGCGCCTCAGGATATCCACCTCTTTTTTGTTTTTTCCCTCCTGGGCAGCGGCCTTTGCAGCTTTAAGATCGACTATTTTCTTCTTTAAGTCAGCTATCTTGGATGATTCAACCTTTTTGGGCTCTTCATCTTCAATTCCCCTGTATTTCTTGATAAGGGCAATCAACTCATCCTTTTTCATGGCTGTAACACCGGTTACACCGGGGATATTTTTGGCAACTTCCTTGAGTTCAGGAGATGTCATTTTTTCAAGGGGTTTTTCGTCTTCAGGTGCTTCGGGAGCTGAATCAGCAGTTTCTTCAACTGTTTCTGCTGCAGCTTCTTCCTTTACTTCTTCTTCCTGGGTTTCTTCGGTTTTGGTTTCTTCTTCCATTGTAAACTAATACTCCTTTATATTTATTTTCAGGGTTTAAACCCCTTTTAAACAAAATTGCCGGAAAATCAAACCACGTACAATATACTATTATAGCAAGTATTTCAATACCCTAATCTTTTTTCACAAATAATTTAAAAAGATCTATAGGAATCGGAAAAAGGGTTGTTGAATTATTTTCCGATGATATCTCCCTGAGAGTCTGGAGATATCTCAACTGAAGGGCTTCGGGGTGTTTTGAAATAATATCCGCGGCCTCTGCAAGGCGGTCTGCTGCCTGATATTCACCTTCGGCATTAATGACCTTTGCCCTTCTTTCCCTTTCCGCTTCCGCCTGTTTTGCCATGGCCCTCTGCATTTCCTGGGGCAGGTCAATATGTTTTACTTCAACTGTAGATACCTTGATCCCCCATGGATCGGTATGTTTGTCAAGGATGCTCTGGAGTTCGGTATTGATCTTTTCCCTTTCCGACAGCAGGTCATCCAGTTCACTCTGACCGCATACACTTCTTAGGGTGGTCTGGGCGAGCTGAGAGGTTGCAAAAAGAAAATCTTCTACCTCCACTATCGCGTTTGTCGGGTCCATTACCCTGAAATATACAACCGCGTTTACTTTGACGGAAACATTATCTCTGGTGATTATATCCTGCGACGGAACATCCATTGTAACCAGGCGCAGGCTGACCTTGACCATCTTGTCAATAACAGGAATAAGCAGGATGATTCCAGGGCCCTTTGTGTTTATGACCCTGCCCAGCCGGAATATTACGCCTCTTTCATATTCCTTGAGGACTTTGATCGCAGCTCCCAAAATCGCCACTACAATAACAATAAACGGAATTATTAAAGGATTCATTTTTAACCTCCGGGATTTAGACTTTTTTTACCTTTAAAATCAGGCCTTCCATGCCAATAATCCTAACCTTTTCACCGACCTCTATTTGCGTATCACTTACTGCACGCCAGTATTCGCCGTGCACAAAAACAAGTCCTTCATTGTCTATAGTTTTATTCACTACTCCTGTCTCATCAATCATGCTGTCCGATCCTCCCCTGGGCCGTGTAACCTGGGAGCGGTATGCAAGGAATGCGATAAAAATAAAAAAGCCGCCGATTATAATAATAAAAGGAACTGCCATGACAAGGCTTATCCCCAGTTCGCCAAAGAACATCATGCTTCCCACTATCAGGCAGACAATTCCTCCCAGAGATAGGAGTCCATAGCTCGTGATTTTTACCTCTGCAATGAACAGAATGACAGCAAGAAATATTAAAAGGAGCCCGGCATAACTGACGGGAAGTGTCTGCATGGAATAAAACGCAAGAATCAGGGATATCGCACCGATAACCCCCGGGAATATTGCACCGGGATGTGTTATTTCAAAACCAAGACCAAGAAGCCCTATGCTGAAAAGTATTGTCATGATGGTCGGATCACTGATCAGCATCAGGAACTTATCAATTTTTCCGGGGGAGAAATATTCCAGGTTCATTTCTTTCGTATCCAGTATAATCTTCCCGCTTTTTGTTTCGATCTCTCTGCCGTCAATGAGTTTCAGCAGTTTGTCCATATCCGGGGCAATCAGATCAACAACCTTGTTTTCTACAGCCTCTTCCGCGGTTATGGATACACTCTCCCTCACAGCCTGTTCCACCCACTCAGCATTCCTGCCCTTCATCTCGGCTATACTTCTGCCATAGGAGGCCATATCATTTACAACCTTGGTTTCCATGGTCTTGTTAATATCTGATCCATCAGATTGAACAGGGTGGGCAGCGCCGATATTTGTGCCGGGTGCCATTGCTGCAATATGTGCGGATATGGTTATTATAACACCTGCCGAAGCAGCGCTCGCACCCCTGGGCGCAATATAAACGATTACCGGCACAGGTGAATTAAGTATTGTTTTTGCCATTGTCTTCATGGAGATGCCAAGACCGCCCGGCGTATCCATGCGAAGGATGACCATTGCAGAACCATTTTCCTCTGCCCTGTCCATGCCGCGGGTTAAAAAGGTTGCGGCGCCCGAGCTTACGGGTCCGTCAAGTTCTATTACCAGGGAGTTTCTTTTATTTGCCGGTGCGAGAGGAGTAATAAGGAGAGTAGCAAGAAGAAAGGAAATGACCATAAAAGAAACTTTAATCGGTTTATTATCCGCCATTTTTTTTGACCTCAATTTTTAGCAGAGACATTATCTTTTGGATATCCTGCCACACTTCTCCTTTCAATTTTCTTTCATTCCCCGGGTTTCTCAGGATATAGGCAGGATGATAGGTGGGCATAAGGGGTATATTCATGTATGTCTGCCAGCGTCCTCTTTCCATGGTTATTTTAAAGTCCCGCTTGAGCAGTTCTCTTGCTGCTATCCTGCCGAGGGTGCATATAACCTCGGGCCTGATTATTTCTATCTGTTTTTTCAGGAATGGAATACAGGTATTGACTTCATTCTTTTCAGGGTCACGGTTTCCGGGCGGATGACATTTTACTACATTGCATATGTAAACTTCTTCCCGTTTAATTTTTATGCCGTTTTCTATTATGCTTGTAAGAAGTTCACCAGCCCTGCCGACAAATGGGCGGCCTTCAATGTCCTCATCGACACCGGGGCCTTCGCCAACGAACATGAGCCTGGCATTTTCAGCACCTTCACCGAATACAATGTTTTTTCTTCCGGTACAGAGCTTACAGCGTGTGCAGTCACCAAGTTCGGATTTCAAATCCTCCAGGGTCAAAAATGAGGGAGCAGCGGGAGGGAGAGTATTACTGTATTCTATTACGTCCGCAGGTGTTTTAAGGGGTGGCAGCTCGATCCCTGAATTCATTTCTGAATCAAGAATCTT
>JASFHE010000384.1:0-6619 GCA_050123415.1 Desulfobacteraceae bacterium
TTCACGGATTCAAGGGGGGATGGTAAAGCCGGTATGTTTTCGTGTGACATCGATCAACCTCCATTTTTTTCGATCGATGCTACTTCTTCTCATAAAATTAGGGCAAGCACGCTTGCCGGAAGGACACAGTACAAGTAAGATAACACCAACAACCGCAGGAAAGAAAATAATGCCAAATATTGCTCGAAAAAATACTGATTCAAATATTTCGTTCTCAATCACTAAAATCCTGAAAGGACCACCTATAACCAAACCAAGTATTCCGGTAAAAATCGCTATAATTATAAAAACAAACGCTTCCCCCATAATTTCTCCTTGGACATAACGATGAGCTAACAAGCCGGCGGTGCTTGGCTTTAAAGCTCATTAAAAAATTAAATGTTGCGAACCCATGCAGCCCGATTCGGCAAGATAGTAGCCGGTCTTAGTTTAGCGCCTTGTTCGGTTTATCTTTCTCCATAGATAGTCTAATAGAAACAGGTCTTCGCCTGTTGGTTCCATATATTTCTAGGATTAATATCCCACTTGTTAAATCCTCCCGACTGAGGCAAAAATCGTCATCAAATTCATCGAGATAAAATGACCATACTTCCGCTGCATTGAGAGGTTTGGGCAATTCCTTTCGTGTTAGTTTACCTGTTTGATCAGGTCGATGAAAAAAGCGCTGTAAAATGTTCTTATAATGATGCAGATGGATGAAACGAATTGACACCGGGAATTGACCATTAATAATTTCTACGCCTAATGATAAAAAGTTCCCGGATTTTTCCAAATCAGCATAAGTTGGAACGTCAGGTTTGATAGAGAACCTTGGGCGGTCGCGCCACCATTTATACACATCCCATAAAGCAACAATGGTAGCTAACCCTAACCCAGTCCATGCTGCATAATCTGATGGTGTTAATTTCATTATTTGATCCTCAACCGAACATTGGTGATAAGCGGTTGCGGAAAATACCTACACGCTGGCGTATCCAGCCGATAACCTCACCACACCCCCCTCGGTAAATTCCGCGCAAATAAATAACAATCCGCTTGATTACTGGGTTATAGGTTTGTTTGCGCCTGACTGATTGCCAGAATACAATATTTTATTTTTCTCAAAATCCAGCCATTTGCAAAATTCATCATCTCCCATTTCATTACACAGGGCATCCATAAGAACAGTGCCCAGCTCATTCCAGCCTATGGTTTCATCACCCAGCCAATGTTTACGATATGCTTTTTTACAAGCTTCTAATAAATGTGACATTTTACTCTTACCTATAACGCCGACATCACCCGCCGCTGACGGGATTCTGTCGAGATGAAGATTGTGCCATGGCCACAAAGCCTTAATTTGTCGAGGGCGATATGCGGTCGGGTGAATGTGTTTGTTAGCGCCCCAAGTTGCGCAACCGTGGCGTTGCAACTATAGTCGAATACGGAGTATACGATGCGCCCTTTTTGCGACTTTAAAAAGACTCATAGTCTTGAACAAAATTCGATCTCTCATCTTAAGAAAAGAAATATCCTCAGAGTCAGTGAAATACCATTCATCAAGCAACTGCATTCCTGTACCCCAATCCTCGATTAGACTTGCGTTGTCTATTCCCCAGTGGATGTAGGCTCCCGTCTTCTTAATTGATGGATGGCGGTTTGCGCCTTTAGCTGTCAAACGACTATAGACGTCGAAAACGATCTCGCTTCCCGGGAAGCGACTCTGCAGATTTAGAAATAAGTTCTTTACATCGTCCTCGCGTAGATACATTAATAATCCCTCAGCCACGATACAAGCCGGATTGCTGGTGACTGGCATTCGTTCTAACCAACCCTGTTCAGTTACCGATGACTCAATCATATGATATGTGTTCGTCTCGGAGTAAAATTTACGACGTAATTCAATAACATCCGGGTAATCAATATCATACCACATACCTTTGTCAAACCCGACGCGAAGGAAACGACTGTCTAGACCACACCCTAAGTGTAACACCAACGGGTTGTCGTTACAGAGTAGATAATCGTTTACGTAGGAATCAAGTTTTTTTGCTCGAATTGCGAGTGTGATAAGTGTTTGCCTTGGAATTTTCAAATCCTTGAAGTTATATTCCACCTTTTGAAGAATATCTTCAGCTTTAGGATCGAAAATGATGTGGCGCGATTTTTGGCTTTCGATAGCCTTGCTGAATAGAGGGACGAGAAGCGTTTCTTTCTCTGCCGTAAGTTTAATTTTCTGCTTTCCCACTTTTTCTCCTATATTTGCTACTATCTGGTATCGCTAACGACCCCAGATAACCAGCCCGCCTACAATGCTGTTACTTGGCAGGATGCTTCCGGGTCTGGTTTATTTGTGTGTTATAAAGTTTTTGCCACGTCCTTGTGCGGCTTGTAAATCTTCCTCTTCTATCCCTGCAAGGATCATAATATGTATATGTTGCCTTAAATGGCCCTTCACAAAATAAACACCCATGTAACGGATGCCCAGGGTGTATCTTTGCTTCTTTATCCCGCCAATATCCGGGAACTTCCGAAAACTCCAAATCATCATAATCAACATTGTAATGTAGTAGCATATGACGTTTAACTTTATTTTCAAGGTCCTGTATTGTTTCCATTACTGTCTACTTTATAACGACACGCTAACAAGCTGGCGGTGCCTAGCTAAAAAGATTATTAAAAGAACTTCTTTTGCAAACCACAATGGTTGATTCGGCAAGATAGTAGCCAGTCTTAGTTTAGCGACTTGTTCGGCTCTGCAACCTACTGAGCCATTTCAATGTCCGTTTTGCCTTTTTTACTTTTCTTTTTGCAGCAAGGTTAAACAACTGAACGCCCTTTTTTTTGTCTTGCTCTACTCCTCTGCCATGCCAATATAGTTTTCCGATCCAATATTGAGATCTGAAATGATTTTTTTTAAAAGCTCTTTCAAACCATTTCATGGCATCGATATCATTGTGTTGGTCATAAGCAATTTGACCGAGACTAAACATTGCTTTTGGTTCACCCTGTCTTGCAGCTTTTTTATACCAATAAACGGCTTCATTTACGTCTTTGTTTACACCAATTCCATTTAAGTAGTACCATCCCATAGCGAGAACTGCATCATGATGGCCGGACTCTGCTGCTTTTGCATTTAATCTAAAAGATTCTACTTCCTCTTTTGTGACACCATTACCCTCTAGATAATTCAATGATTGATTGTATAAGTATTGTGATGTCATAGTTTTGTAGCCGAACGAAAAGCATTACAGGCCGTGCGGTGCAAACCTACTTACCATGTTAAAAGTGCGAAGATACCGAGTTGGCAGATAGTTTAAAAAAGGCGAAAAAATAGCACGGTCCTTGTAGATGCAATGGTTGGCTGTCGCCAACCTGTCTAGTTTGTTTTTGACTTTTTACTTCCTGTTATTGTTTTTAATGATTTGATGCTTTCTATTTAATACAGGTTATTATAATATTCCGCAAATCAGTGCCACAGAATGGACAGAATATAATCGGTATTTCATAGTTTGATAATATTTCACCAACCTCTTCTGCCTCAAATTCCTCAACGTCCTCTTCTGTTGCTTCCTCGCATATAGATAACCACCACCGCTTTTTATCTCCAACGTCATATGGATCAAAATAAATAACTGCGATACCCTCAGTGGGCATATGATTACAATAGTGATTTTGGTATTCTTTGTTTTCTTCCATTATTTTTACAGCCAACGATTGCTGATAACCCGGTTTGCTTTTTGCCAAATCCGGTTGATTAGCGGGTTATAAATTATTTTCTAATTCCTTGTATTCTGCTTCATGAGAAATTTGATTCAATTTATTTAGTTTGTAACCACCATTTGAAAAAAGTTTTTTTAACTTCTTTATGTCTTTACTTTGAAGATTAGTTTCAAGAGTGATTCTCTTATTTGGTACATTGATGATTGTGGTAATTGTCCTATCAGTGTTAATTTTTTCAAAAAATATAAATTTATACTCTTCAACATTCTCATCACGTACGCGTTTAAAAAAGCCTTGTGATTCGAATGAATGGGACCTTAAATGTTCATCAGAATATTCTGGTTTCAACAAGTAGGTCATATCCAGTCTTAATAATCCTGATATTCTTCTATAGAGGCTTTCAATATTATCAGTGGCAATATTCTCAGCAATAAAATATTTGGTTAATATTCTACTGATCCACCATTTATGAATCCATGCACAAGATCCCAGAGATACAAGAACATAGAAAGTATCTTTTATAATTTGCTCTGCAAGGCTCTCATATGCCATAACAATTTCCTTTTAAATTTATAACGACCGAATTAACGAGCAGGCGGTGCCTGCCACCATAAGCCTGTTAAAAATATTGATTGCCAACAACCTTGAAAGGTCGATTTGGCAAGATAATAGCCTGTCACGTTGAATGATATGTTGGCTGCCGCCAACCTGTTTAGTTTATTTTTGACTGCGTACTTCAAATTACTGATTTAAAAAGATTTGATGCTTTTGAATACCATGTTTTTATATTGTTTTGATTTTAATTTCAAAGATTTTCCGGGGAAGGGAATTACCTGAATTTGCTTTGAACTTTTTAATGCCTTTTATCTTCAGATCAATTCTCACGCCCTTGAGTTACTTGTTATTTGCGACTTCACTTCCGCATCCAATGAGATATTTTTATTATTCAATTCCAAGCACGCCAACGCCCCGGGTCACCAGCCTGGCGAAGACATTGAGTGTTCAAATTAAGAAGGCCGCGTTCCGCCAGGTCTGGTGGACCCGGTTGTTCGAGATTTCAGTACCTGAATTATAGCCGAGAAAAAATCGACAAACATTTCAAATATGTTGAACATCATGTTAAGTTCCTTGTCAGTGACAATCATATCATTCATGGTTTTAGGGTGAGTAATTCTGTTCCTCACTTGTATACCCTCAAGAAATGTCCCCCAGTGTTTTGAATGAGCCAGGTCCGATGTGGTCTTTAAAAGTCGTTTTGAGATCATTTCAAGAAATTTTACGTTTGGAGCTAACCGAAGGAATGCAGCCTCATGTGAGGCTTTACCGTTGTCCTTAAGCACGGGTTTCTTGTCGGATAATATGAACAACTCATTCTGTGTCAACTTAGTATTAAATTCGGGGATATCCTTAAAGACCTGTTTCAAAACAAATACTGATCCTTCTATCCCTGCGAATAAAGCACTCACTGCAGACCTATAAAGCGTGCTATCGTGATGCGACAAGGTACTACAATCTCCCAATAGTGACTCGGCATCACCCATCAATTGGATGATCGGGTAATCGATGTATCGGAGCGATTCAAGTGTGTGTTTCATATACTCCTCGAACACTACGCTAACAAGCCGGCGGTGCCTGACTTTAAAGCTCATTAAAAGATTAAATGTTGTGAACCGATAAAACCCGATTCGGCAAGATAGTAGCCGGTCTTAGTTAAGCGTGTTGTTCGGTTTTGTCTGGGTCATATACTACATTCACCATCGCAGATTCGCTCATAATATTTACTAGAGTCAATTTCAAGAATATTGCTTTCTAATTTAGATATAACTTCTTTTTTAAATTGATCAGCAAGATCATTCTTAAAAACAGCTGCAAATGCTCCGACTAATTCTTTATCGTTTATATCCCAATCAACATAAAATCGTAAATACCAAGATTCATCTTCAGGCCCTATACCAATAAATACATCATCATCTCCCGGCATTGAGTCATATAGAGTTCGAGGAGTTTTTAAAATTGTAAATAATTCATGTAGATCAGTTCGCCCTTTCTTGAAATGCAAATCGTCATGTTCCCACCAGTCATCGTAACGTATTAGCCTATCAGGGCCAAATAACATTATAGATTGTAGAAATGCAGCTATTTTAAGTAGATCCTTAGTAATTATTTCTAGTGGACCATTTCCACAATAAGCAATGCCTTTTGGCATTGGTCGGTGTTGATTATAATCAAGATTTTCCATTTTATTTAAACCGAACATTACGCATAACCGGGCTGGCAAGCTTTTCGCCAGATCCGCGTTGATGCGGGGGGTTATATGCGTTTTTGGTTGTAGTCACGTTTTTTAATTTTTGCCATGCGACCATCTTCATGATGGAAAACAATCCCTTCAATGTTTTTATCCGACATAAATTCTTTAATACCTTCATATGTTCGTGGCACATTTTCAAAAACCTGTGCTTCTTCGTGTTTTACTAGAGTGTGTACATTATAACCTTCAGGATTGCCCTGAATTTTAGGCCCAACTAATTCATATGTGCCATCAGACAAACTCATTGAAAAGGCTTCCATGTGCCACTTATCTTCTTTTGAATTAGGATCAACTGGCACCCATCCGACACGTTTACCTGTATTTTCATCAAGCTGTTCTTCAATAAAATTATCAGGTGGGGTTTTACCTTTTCCAACTTCACGCCTTTTATAGTAACTGTCTTTTTCAATTTTAACACATGTTCCATCATACTTGCGTGTTACTATACCTTCACCATTAAAAACCCATTCACAGTCTGGATGGTGTTCATTGAGTATTTCACGCATATTGTCGGGATTTCTTTTAAATATAGTTGGTATCTTCTTCATAATTCATTACTCCTCTGAGCATATAACGTTGCGGTAAGGGGCCGGGCGGTGCATGCCAACT
>JASFHE010000385.1:0-6606 GCA_050123415.1 Desulfobacteraceae bacterium
TTCGGATTGGGGGAATATTTCAAGATTACTTGCTGAGCGGCAAAGAAAACGCAATGTTCAGCTATCGAAATATTTTAATTATTAATGAGGCATTAAACAAGTTAGCGCTTATGGAGCAGGCCCCCGTGCCTGCCCGGTCAGTCTAGAAATCTCCATTGGACAATTATGATATTACAACTTTAATACCACATAGAAATCACTCTTAAAAAAGCGCTATCGATAAGAATGAAAAAATCGACAATCATCGTATGCATACAATAAATGAACAGTACAATATCCAATATAAAAATATAAAAGGCACGCTCTCCAAATGTTCATTAACGGACATTGACTGCCCGATAAAGGACACTCCGGAAACTCTTAAAAAAATTCCAATTAACATTGAAAACGCCGCAAAGTCTTTACCAGTAAGTGATTACATGCCATCAGCAATGTTTGGCACGATTGTAGCAATATATAAAATCAAATTTAAAAAAAGGAGAAAAGATCATGGAAACAACTAAAAGAACATTTAATAATATCACCTCAAAAATATTCAACATACTGGATGATGCCCCGGGATTAATTTCTTTACTTATAACGCTTGTGATTGTTATCCCGTTTTTCAGTTAACCGGATATCCCGGTTCTCCTATCCTCCGGCTGTCCGTCAGCGCACACTTTATGTCCGCTGGCGGACACTTTAATAATAAAATATAATATCAGGAGAATCAGGATAAACCCTGAAACCCTTGTACTGCAAGGTGATAAGGAATTTATTGTCTATGGCACGGGCCTTGCTTTTCAGATAACAAGTCTATTTAAAATATTCATATAAAAAATCATATTGAACCAGCAAACCCGGTAAGGAGCGGATTATGGATTTTTGGACATTTGTAATAATACTCGTAATCATTTGCGCTTTTAAAGATGTTTTAAAAAGAAAGTATCAAACCTCTAGGTCTGTTGTAGCGGGGAAAGGTATCGACCAGGAAATCTGTGATCTTAAACAGAGGATAGAAGAACTGGAAAGCCTCTCGAATATTAAAAGAATTGAAAAGAATCCAGGCCCTTGAAACAATTATAACCGACAGCGACTATTATCTTGATAGAAAATTTAAAAAGGTATTCAGGGAAGATGCTGACAGCAACAGGGGTATCAATAGTATATAAATTTGATGTTGGAAATTCAATTTTAGGGCACAATTATGCTAATCAACTATATTAAAATAGCTATCAGGAACATACTGAGAAACAAGCTCCATTCAATTATAAACATCATGGGGCTTGCCATGGGCATCGCTTGTGCGGTTCTTCTGCTTCTTGCTGTGCGTGAAATACAATCATATGACAAGCATCATTCAAAGCATGAACGAATATATATGGTGCAGTCAGACTTCACATTTGTCGGCAAAGAATTGTTTAATTATGGAACTTCAATAGCTGTTGGTCCGACTCTCAAGGATGAGTATCCTGTTATAGAAGATTATGTCAGAATCATTCCCTCTTCCAGGGTGTTCTTTTATGATAGTAAAAATGAGATCATAGGTGAAAACGGAATCTGTTTTGCTGATTCAAGTGTATTTAAAATACTGGACCATGATTTCATATATGGTTCTCCTGAAGGAGCTCTTGATACCCCCAATTCCATAGTTCTCAGCAAGACC
This sequence comes from Desulfobacteraceae bacterium, assembly GCA_050123415.1. Classification (GTDB taxonomy): domain Bacteria; phylum Desulfobacterota; class DSM-4660; order Desulfatiglandales; family HGW-15; genus JAAZBV01. Next base: position 1,646 of record JASFHE010000385.1, read on the forward strand.
CTTGCACAAAAATATTTTGGTGATGAAAATCCAGTCGGGAAAATACTTACCAGGAATAATGACATTAACTATACCGTAACCGGCGTATTTGAAGATCTTTCGAAAAATACCTTCAGGCATTATGAGGCACTAATGCCTATGAGAGACTATGCCATGTTTTATGGTATGGAAAACTTCAATTCCAGAAAGCCGGGAACTTTTTTCAATTGTAACGGTTCTCACTTTACATTTATTCTCCTACATAAAAATGCGAATATCCAGAGTATTGAAAATGGTTTTGACAGGTTCCACAAAAAATATATTGAAGAAGCTAAGAAATTGGGGAACGATTTGAATCTTGTTTTTGAGCCTCTTGGAGATGTATTTTTGAATTTCAGACCATCCAGAGAGATGCCTCCTATTTACAGTATGACTGTTGTACTCCTTGTATTTTTAACAATATTTATCCTTGTAGTAGCCTGTATCAACTATATGAACATTGTAACGGCACAATCCGAAGCAAGGGCCAAAGAAGTTGGTGTCAGGAAAGTAATGGGTGCAAACAGGCTTTCACTAGTAAGGCAGTTTTTATGTGAATCTATAGTTATGTCAGTAATTTCTCTTATAATTGCCCTTGTATTGATTGAACTTAGCCTTCCCACACTAAACGATTTTACAGGTAGAAATTTAGAATTCAGTGTCTTTATGTCTCCGGATATAACTGTGGGGCTGCTGATTTTAATTCTGCTTGTTGGCTTTCTTTCCGGCAGCTATCCGGCCCTTTTCCTCTCTTCCTTTCTCCCTGCCCGTGTTTTAAGGGGTAGTGGGCAAACAGGCAAAAGAAAAGGACGGCTCAGGAAACTGCTTGTCATTCTACAGTTTACACTTGCCGTTATGGTAATAAATTTTACTTTTATTTTCCAGGAAATGGTGGATTTCTGGCTCCACGCTGATCTCGGGTTTCACATTGAGAATATCCTGATTGTTGAGAATAATTCGCCGAAAGTCAGAAAGGCAATTCCATTATTAAAAGAAGAGTTATTAAAGAACAATAATATCTCTACTGTATCAGGAAGCTTTGCCAAAGTCGGTACCGGTTCGTGGACCGCATCACTCAGGGTGGAAAATTCTGAAAAAGAAATGGTGGATTTTCATTCAGCCAATCTGGGAGTGGACTTTAATTTTGTTGATATGCTGGAGGTTGAATTGCTTGAAGGGAGGAGTTTTACAGGGAAATTACATCGGACAGGGAATCTGCCTTTCTGGTAACCGAAACCTTTGTAAAGGATATGGGCTGGAACGATTCTCCTATAAACAAGCGTATTAAACTTGGGGATATAGAAGGAAAGATCATAGGAGTGTTAAAGAATTTTCATTATATGCATCTTATGGCAAGTTTAAGACCTATGGCTGTCTATATACAGAAGAGTTATCTTACTGAAGGAGCACCTGTGACATATATAAAAATAAATTCTCAGGATAAAAAGAAAATACTGGAATTCATTGAACAAAAATGGAAAGAACTGATTCCTGCCTATCCCTTTGAATACCAGTTCCTTGAGGATTCTATTGCCAAGCAATATGACTTTCCAAAAAAACTTCATAAAATATTTGAATTGTTCTCCATCCTCTGCATCTTTATTTCCTGCCTTGGATTATTTGGCCTTTCATCATTTATTACAGAAAGAAGAACCAAAGAGATAGGAATACGAAAAGTATATGGTGCTTCAGTAAGGGGGATAGTGGTCAATGTATCCTCCGGTTTTTTAAAGTTAATACTCCTTTCAGGTATTATCGGGTCAATACTTTCCAATCAGATTTTAGGATGAATGAGCGATGTTTATGTAGATGCACCTGAAATTAATGTCTACAATATTAATATTGTTATCGTGGCGATTGTCCTCGGAATTGGCTTTGTCACTGTTAGTTATCATGCTGTTAAGGCGGCTATTACTGATCCGGTTAGGGCACTGCGGTATGAGTAAGGGCATAGAAGTGTGAAGTTGGAAGTGGGAAGTGCGGAGTTAGATTCGTATAAAAGAGTAAGGGAAAGGATTGAATCTCCTGCGTAAAACTGATAAACAAGAATTAAAAATCCTGCCATACCTATGATAGAAAGCGAGTCTAAGGAGAAAAAATGAGGACTTTAATTCTTACAATAATATTCACAATCTTGTTCCTGCCATCAATCAGTGCCCAATCCGAAAACGTTCATGAACTTGGCCTTAAAGGGATTGAACTGACCCATGACATGCAGTATGAGAAAGCCGACAAAATTTTCGATGAAATGATCCGGTTGGAGCCGGAAAACGCCAGGGGGTATTTCTTTAAATCAGCGTGTTATTATTCTTCGTATACCGATGAAAATAAGCATGCGGAAAGATTTAAAGATGCTACAAATAAGGCAATCGATATTGCCAGGGTTATGTTACAGAAAAATGGAGATGATCCTGACGCAATGTTTTATTTGGGCGGTGCCTATGGAAAACTTGGTATGTATTATTTAGATAACAGGAAGTACATAAAAGCCTATTGGTATGGAACCAAAGGAATAAAATATTTAAAAAAAGTTATTGAAAAAGATCCGGATTACTATGATGCCTATCTTGGCCTCGGTATTTATAACTATTCTGTGAGTGTTCTGCCAAAGATGATAAGATCACTTTCTTTTTTACTTAGAATAAATGAAGACAGGGAAAAAGGGCTTGATCAGATAAGACTTACTTCATCAAAAGGCATATATGCAAAAGATGATGCAAAGATCGCTCTTATAAATATTTATTTAGATTATGAGAATGATTTTGACGCTGCCCTGCAATTACTGAAAGGAATGGTTGCCAAATATCCTTACAATCCCATTAACAAAGAAAGCCTGGCAAGATGTTACCGAAAACTGAAAAAGCATGATCTTTCGGTTCAAACACTGAAGGCTGCCCTGCAGGCAGAATCCATTGTTAAATTCCCCTTCATGCACAGCCGGTTGTATTTTGATCTGGGAAAAACCTATTCCGAATCGAATGAATATGATCAGGCTGTTCCGGCCTTTGAAAATGCCCTTAAAATATCAAAATCAAAAATAGGGAAAAATGCGTCAATGAAATCCTGGTCGCTGTTTTATATCGGTGACTGTTATGAAATGACGGGTTCGGTTGACAAAGCCAGAGAGTGCTATCTTAAGATAAAAAAGAAAGATAATAAAACCGCATTTAAATATGCTAAAGGAAGAATTGAAAATCCTTTAACACCCGTCCGGATTAAATTCACCAGAGGAAAAAACTGTCGCCTTAGTGGGAAATACAACCAGGCCTATGCAATATTCAATGATCTATTGAAGTCCGAACTCAATATAAAATCATTAGATAAAACATTTATTGCCGAATTCAATTACAATCTTGGTGCTGTTGAATACTATTTAAAAAAGTATCAAAACGCGATTCAATCATTACAGGAAGTATTAACTATAAATGGTATTAAGGAAGACTGGATAAAGCCATGGACCCATTACTACCTTGGCAACTGCTACAGGGAAATGAATGAAACTGAAAAGGCAAAAAAGGAATATGACATCGCTTACAAGTTTGATGATGTGGCTTTTCTGCACAAGGTGGAGAAGGTCAGGAGGAAATAGGGAGTTCGAAGTTAAAAAATCAAAATATAATATGATAAAACAGCTTTGAAGGTGGATCATTTATTTCATTGCCAATGTTTACCATAACATTGCATAAAATATTAAAAGTAATAATGTTATATTGTTCAATGATTTTCAGAAACTGTGGACCGAAAATATCTTTGCTTTAGGTCTTTAAATCATTCTTCCAATTTATTTTGGACACTAATGTTATTTTCTGATTCCTGTTTTCAATTGGATGTTCATTTTTCATCAGGGTGTTCACATGCGGACACCTTGTGTCCGCTGGAGAACACCTCTATTGCTTCTTTCACAACGTTAAAAATGATTTACCACTTCAAAATCCTTGTCATTCACTGGTCTGGGGCTTTTCTTGTATTTTGGCACAACCATTGCTTTATAATGAAGGAAAGGTGTGCGGTCTGAGGTTTATTTTGTACGGTAAGGTTTTTAATTTTTAACCTTATACCGTAAACCTCAAGTCATAAACCGATACCTAAAGTTACAGAAGATATTAAACCAAATAATAAAACATTAAATTATATTAATATAATGTTCTTCAACTACATCAAACTCGCAATAAGAAACATACTAAGGAATAAGCTCCATTCATTCATCAACATCTTGGGATTATCCATTGGTATGGCTTGTGTAATATTGTTGTTCCTCTTCATTAGGGATGAGTTTTCCTATGATAAATATCATTCCAAGCATGACCGTATATATATGGTTCAGTCTAATTATATATCAGGGGATGTAGAAAAATATGGCATTTTTTCTTCTCTGGCGTTAGGGCCGGCACTGAAAGACGAATATCCTGTTATAAAGGAAATTGTCAGGACCTTTTCATCAGGGGGGCTATATTTTATTGATCAAAATGGTGAAGTTATAGAAGAAGATAACATTTGCTATGCTGATCAGGGAATATTCAGGATGTTTGATTATAAATTCTTCTACGGCACACCTGATGGTGCTCTGGATTCACCCGATACAATTGTACTCAGTCAATCCTTGGCAAAAAAGTATTTTGGAGATAATAATCCTGTTGGTAAAATTCTCAAAAGAAACAATGGTATTTCCTATACTGTAAGAGGAGTATATGAAGATCACCCTCGAAATTCTTTTGATCGATTCAGAGCTCTCATAAGTATTAATAATCTGAAGGAAATATACGGCGATTCAGATATCCTGAATAATCGGGATCCCCGGGCTTTTTTTAATAGGATTTCTTTTGCCCATACTTATATTCTCCTGGGAGAAAATGCTGATATAGAAACCATTAAAACTGATTATGAGCGTTTTAAAGAGAAATACTACGCTAAACATGGAAGGGAAACCAACAGAGATATGGAAC
>JASFHE010000386.1:0-6590 GCA_050123415.1 Desulfobacteraceae bacterium
TATATAAAAAGCCATATTAATGATCCCATTACTTTAAAGGACCTGGCTCGGTCCTGCGGATTATCACCATGGCATGCATCCAGGATTTTTAAGGAGTTTATGAATAAGACCCCATTTGAGTATATCAGGGCTTACAGACTGACCCGGGCGGCCCTGAAACTAAGGGATGAAAAGGTAAAAGTAATTGATGTGGCTTTTGATTTTGTCTTTGATACTCATGAAGGATTTACACGGGCCTTTTCCCGCCAGTTCGGTATGACTCCCAGGGAGTATAAAAGGAGCACGCCGCCTGTACAATTATTTATCCCCTATCATATATCAGCATCCTACCGGAATAAACTAAAGGAGAAGGAGAATATGGAAAAGAAAACAGATGACACAAAAATTGAGACTGTTTTTGTGCAGGTAGTTGAAAGACCTGTCAGAAAAATGATTCTGAAAAGAGGAACCAGGGCAACCGGGTATTTTGAGTATTGTGATGAGGTGGGCTGTGACATACACAGTTTCCTTTTAAGTATCAAAGAGGCGTTATTCGAACCGATTGGCGCATGGCTGCCCCCGGGTATGATACCAAAAGGGACCTCCCAATATGCCCAGGGTGTTGAAGTGCCTCCTGACTATTCGGGACAGGTTCCGGAAGGTTATGATATTATTGATCTCAAACCATGTAAGATGATGATCTTCCAGGGGCCTCCATTTAAGGATGAAGAATTCGGTGATGCCATTGAAAGCCTCTGGAAAGTAATGAAGACTTATAATCCAGAGATCTATGGTTTTTCATGGGCGGATGATGACGCACCAAGATTTCAAATGGAACCCCAGGGTTACAGAGGCTATATTGAAGGCAGACCCGTGAGGGAAATACAGTGAACAATGATCAGTAAACAATTAACAGTTATCAATTAAAGAGAAAGGGTTCACCCTGTTAAATTTCCCAAAGGGAACCCTATTTAACAGGGTGAAAGAATACAAGGGTTCAAGGGTCTATTCAATGATCAATAACCAATAAACAATTAACAATGAAAAGCTTAAGGAGACAAGATTTCACGGATTGCACCTCGAAATAACAGGAAAAAGATAGTGGGTAGAGGTCAGAAGTCAGCAACAAAACAAATTCAAGATTTTCCCTTATCCACAACTACCGCGTACCCATATACCGTTCTTTTTACGCCAGTTTGTGTAACCTTTTCCTGAAATAGTACTATTCATTAGATGAGATTTAACTCTATTAATATTTAAGTTGACTACAAGTGTTAGCTCATGTAACAAAACTTATTATCGTCTTATATTGGTATTTTTGTTCAAAAAGCATATTGCCTGTCCGAATCAATCGATTCTAAAATTGTCAAAAACAGTACTTTGAGAAAAGGATCTCCTGCAATGGCCAATACTGAGATTAAAGCAGCCTTTCGTATTTTTTACCGTGAAAAAAGTTATGCCCTTATCAATCTTGCCGGATTGACCCTGGCGGTCGTGTGCTGTCTTATACTCGGTCTTTACTTGAGGAGTGAACTTACCTATGAACAGCACAATGAAAAGTACAAACAGATTTACAGGGTTGTCCATGCGTTTACACACAGCGGGCCGCCGGACAGGATGGCATTAACACAGATTCCCCTCGGGCCCATGCTCAAGGAAAACTATCCGGAAATCCTGGACTATGTTCGTTTTGTACAGCCATACAACAATGTTCTTATTCGCGCCAATGATAAAGCCAGGTACTGGAGGACAATCTATGGTACTGATAAAAATGTATTTAATATATTTACCCATGAGATTGTTTATGGTGACCCAGAAACTGCGTTGAATGATCCCGACTCCATCGCCATCAGTGAATCCTTTGCGAAATACTACTTTGGCAACAGTGATCCCATCGGTAAAATCATCAAACCTGAAGCCGAAGGGGTCGTTAGTGCAATCCCCAGGAAGGTCACGCTTGTTTTCCGTGATCTGCCTGAAAATACACACTTGAAATACCATGCCCTTTATCATTGGGTTGATCCACCGCATGTCCGCAGGCTGCTGTACGGCGCGAGAAGCTTTACCTTCCTGTTAATGCCTGAGAATTACGATATTGATAGCTTTAAAGCCGTCAGTGATTCGTTCTTTGAACGTTTTTTCAAGGATAATCCAAGGATGGCACACAGCACCTGGGAATGCTGGCTTCAGCCGCTGACTGACATACATCTTCATTCAGATCTGCTATACGATCTTCCAACAGGCAACATTTATTATGTTTATGGATTTTTGTCTGTTGCTGTCTTCATTCTGCTGGTGGCCTGCATCAACTACGTGAACCTGGCAATAGCACGCGCTACAAAACGTGCAAAAGAAATCGGGATGAGAAAGATACTGGGTGTATCCAGACCCCGTTTGATGACCTACTTTCTTGGAGAAGCAGCCCTTTTTACAATCATCGCCCTTGCTGCAGGCACAGTAATCACGGAAGTCTTTTTGCGGCTGACTCCTGTAAACAGCCTGTTTAACAGGGAACTCTCTTTAGGTATTACGGATGATCCGGGTATTTTCCTTGCTTTGCTCGCGCTTGGCCTGGTCATGACCCTGTTCTCCGGTTTTTACCCGGCATTCTATCTGTCTTCCATCTCCCCCATGACAGCGCTGGCAGATAATCTTAAAGGTAAAAATGGGGGATTTCATCTTAGAGAGCTGCTTGTTTTTGTACAGGTAACGGTTTCCATCATCGTTATTGCCTGTACCCTGATCATGGGTCAACAGATGTTTTTTGTATCTCATATGCCCATGGGATTCGATAAAAATGACAGAATTATAATCGACCTGCATGGTCTGGATGTAATTGAAAAGTATAAGCCCCTTAAAAATGAGATCTTAAAAAACAGCAGCATACTTGGAGTCTCGGCTATCTCGGAAATGATTTGCTCTGAGCAGATGGTTCCCGGTGATCAGGGAATGGTCGACAACGCGGAAGGCGTGATGGAAGCAACCTCTTTCAGTTATTTAGAGGTGGAAGAGAACCTTGTAGATGTAATGGGAATGAAGGTGGTTGAGGGTAGGAATTTCGATAAAAAATTTATCACTGATATAGGCACCTCCTTTGTTGTTAATGAAACACTGGTAAAGGCCAGGGGATGGAATAATGCCCTTGGAAAACGGATCCAACTCGGCAATCTGAACGGCAAGATCATCGGCGTGGTTAAGGATTTTCATTTTAAACCCATTCATACCCCGGTCGAGCCTCTTGCAATGTGGCAGTTCAACGATAAGGAAAACTACAGGGGAATTCCTGTTGAACGGCGCGATATGATACGGAGATCCATGATTGTGCATATTAAAAATTCCAATGTCGTTCAAACGCTGAATTTTCTCAGTGAAAAATTCCAGGAATTCGATCCCCGACACCCTTTTGAGTATGAATTCCTGGATGATTCCATTAAGAAACTATATATGTCCGAAGAACGCCTTATGAAAATGGCCGGGATTTTTTCCGGTATATGTATTTTCATATCCTGCCTCGGATTATATGGCCTTTCGAGTTTTTCTACTGAACAGCGCAGCAAAGAGATCGGGATACATAAAGTTCTCGGCGCTTCCTCTCTGCAGATCATTACTCTACTGGCACGCAAGACCATGTGGCTTGTTATGGCAGGGGCTGTTGTCGCCACATTTATTGCCTGGTATGCAATAGGAGAATGGCTGGCGAGTTTTGCCTACAGGGTTTCCATAAATCCGGCGGCTTTTTTATTATCTATTATTATAGTGCTCGGCCTGGCATTTCTGACCATTGCAGCACAGTCCTTTAAAACAGCCCGGATGAATCCTTCGATATCGCTGCATCATGAATAATTAAGTAAATGGAAGATCCCGGCATGGATGTACACTCACTGCAAAAATGATAACATTGCTTATTCCAGACAATATTACAGTTAATAACACAAAATATACAGTCAGCACTCCTGCCCATATCAAATTTAATTTGAGTATAGCAGCGAACAGAATATTTCTTTTTTATTCTGCTGTTCATCAATTATTCTCAGGTTGTTCTGGAGGCGGCCCCATCTTAGCGAATGGAGCAGCTTTTATTTTCTCAGGATCTGCCAGAAAGGATTTCTTGGCTATTATCTCCTGCAGGTAACAGAAATTCCACTCCGGATTGTCCGGGTTCCATGTGCCATTTTTGTAATTTTCGCAACTGTCCGGCCTGGCCAGAGGATATTCTTCGATCGGGTCATCAGCCAGGTTGTAGAATATACAACTGCCCGTTTCTGCATTGTTTTCGCAGAGAACTTTGTATGTCGCATTCCTTGCTGCTACCTGCATCAGGTTACCCTTTACAGGATTAACTGTTTCAGCAAGCAGATAGCCCTTTTCAGGATCACGCAGACCCTTTGCACCATCAAAAAGGATCGGAGTTAATGATACTCCGTCAACATCGACCATAGCGCCTGCCCTGTTGGGAACCGTTTCAGGAACTTCAAGACCTGCCATTTGCAGGACAGTAGGGAACAGATCCACATCATGTATCCACTCGTCGCTCCGGGAGCCAGGTTTGATACCGGGTCCCCGAATAGCCATGGAGACGTGGACACCGCTTTCATAGGCTGTACCTTTGCTGCGTCCCTCTTTGGTGATATACATGTTGTCGATGAAGTTCACACCGGGACCAAGCATCCATGTGCCGTTGTCGCCAAGGTATATGATGTAGGTGTTGGGATCCAGCTTGTCTACTGTTTCAACCAGCCTGCCTATCATCGTATCCATGGTGTTGGTCATTGCCCGCATGAGCGCTTCTGAGGAACATGACCCGACATTTGCAGAACCGAATTGACCATCCGGCCCCATACATTCTTCCATCTCTTTACGTGAAACCTCATCCATGGTATCTGCATTTGGAATAACCATCGGATTCGGCTTAAAGTTTCCTGTAATATGGGACAGGTTGAATGCAAACCATGCAAACCATGGTTTATCCGGATTTTTGGTTTCCTGCTCGGTGATCCAGTTGATGGCATCCGATGTTTTTACTACCGGCGCAAAGGTGGTAGGTGCAATACCCGGCAGAGATCTTGTGGGCTCTTTTTCTGTCCGCCACTGGTCAGGAGGAGTAGTGTCGTCCTGGACGTGGTAGTCATATTTAAAGTATGTAGCAAGACCTCCATGAAGGTTCCCCTGGAAAAGATCAAACCCGGCTTCTTTGGGCTTCATTCCGGGATATTCAGGATTTTGCCCCAGTCCTGCCATGTGCCACTTTCCGAATATTGCAGTACTGTATCCGCCTTTATCCTTCAGGTCCTGAACAAATGAGTGATGGTTCTGGGAAAGCCAGTCTATATAATCCAGAACTCCCGTTTTTGCAGAAAAAAGCCCGGTGAGAAGTGATGTCCTCGTTGGAGAACAAAAGGGTTGTGTCCATGTCTGTGTAAATCTCATACCACCTTTTGCAAGATTATCTAGAACAGGTGTTGATGCAGGTCGTCCATGGATATCTTTATATTTGGGATGATTATGCCCGGATGGCCCGTATTTTTTGGTAAGGTTGTCAATCAAACCGGGATACATATTGCTTGTTGTATCTATCCCGATGTCATCACCGATGATCAGCAGGATATTTGGCGGCTTGCGATCTGCCTGGCTTTCCTGAGTTGCCTCCTGTTCTTTTTCACTTTTCCGGCAGGAGGCTCCTATCAGAAGCACACCTGTCACTAAAAATCCAATCAATGTTTTTAAAATGGTTCTATTATTCACTGACTCACTCTCCTTCTTCCCCCCACTAAATTGTTAACAAAAACTAAACAGGATCAGACTTTCACGGGCTGTTGCCCAGAGCACCGAATTGTGGTTTTGTATGGATAAAACCGAAAGTGTATCCTTGTAACCTATTGAAATTATGCGATGCCAAATTTATAAAAAGTGTGGTTTATGGCCGTAACCTGGTTTGGGCAACAACCCGTTCATTATTGACAGCTTATATCAATTATCAATGAAAGGCTTAAACCGTCAACCTTTTAAATGCTGCTTTGCTTATTAAAACATAAGATCAACATTGTTGATCTTTTGTAACTGGTTTAACCGGGATTCGACCCGATATTTTTCTCACTTGTTAACCAAGAAAAGGCATCTTTTCGTTCTTCAAATAGTTCAATTGTCCAGCCTCTATTTTTTGCTGCTGTCTGAAAAAAATGAGCAAGTTCTTTTGCTTTACTGTGGGTTGGAAGAATAAATGCAATTCGGGTATCCCTTCTGGCATCATGCTCAGGGTATATTCTGTCAGGAAGGTCATAAACGTTAATAAGAGGAGGTCCTTCTTGACTCTGTGATGCATCTGCTAAAATAAGAGTCGCGCCTGTTTCAGTCTGTAAAGAAATGCGTCTTACCGTTGCTTCACGTATATCCTGTCCTGTAACATTTCCGCTATATGTTATTTCAATGATGCGAGATTCTTCATTATAATTAATGTGCCAGCTCATTAAATACTCCATTATAGCCCGGATATTTTTCACTATTTTACTCAGTAATATCCGGTTAGGTTCTTGCATAATATAAAGAAAGTGGTGAAAAAAATCATTTTAATAAAGAATTTTCTTGACAAATAGTAAATAAATTTTGCGGCGACC
>JASFHE010000387.1:0-6582 GCA_050123415.1 Desulfobacteraceae bacterium
CAATAGTCTACAGAATTTGCTGTGGCACTACCTTTTGGCACTATAAATTGACTCGCTTCTTGTAATATCAATAGGTTAGCAATATTTCCCCCCCCTTATTTTCAGGCAAACTGTTTAAAAAAAGTAAAATAGATATAGCAGCTCGTTTCTTTGCAAAGGTAGATATTCTTGGTGTGCCCATAGTTGTAAAAGGAAATGCGGATAAAGATATGGTTACACTTAGGGGAGGCCTGGACTCCGCCCTGTCAATCAATATCACACAATTATTCCGTCAATACCTGGGGATTGATCTGCCTGACGAATTACCTGATGATCTCAAAATAGAAACACTGAGATGCAGGTTTGGCTTGCCGCTTCATAAGAACGATAAAATGTCATTTGCTTTTTTCGGAGCAGTTAAAGCAAATAACAACCGATTAAATATAGGTAATGGAACTCAATTAATCGAATTTACCCGGTTGCATTTTTACTTGTCCGACAACTGCGCATTTTTCAGTGTTTATGGTCATGATTTACCTACCATCAAGGGGCTGGACATAAACATCAACGCCTATAAACTTACTTTTTTTTATAAAGCAAATGATCAGAATAAAAGATCAGGTACATCCGGGGAAAAAGAACTCTGGGGATTGAGAGGCTGGGTAAAGGCTGATCTTTTCGGGCAGGCTATAAAATTGTCCGCTTCTTATGCTGATGTAAAAGATTCCGGAACTTCCGGCGAGAAGCGTAAAATCGAGATCGCCTATTTAGATACATCACAGGGCCGGGACACTTTATCATTAAACTTTCCTGAAGTTAATAAAGGAAAAAACACAAAACACAATATATCCACATGCTCATTCTCAAGTCTTGCCTTTGGATATCTATATGAGAAAAATAAGGAAAACAGAAAAAGTGTTTTCTACTTAAATGGAACCGGAAAACTGGATGTTAAAAATCTGCTGAAACCCGAAGAGAATCTGTTCAGTATGTCCGGGACTATTAAGTTGGAGTATGAAACTGATAAGGATCAAGATGAAAACTCTGGTTTAAAATTACTTTTTACACCAAAATCAGAGAATGATGATAATTGTTTTTATTCCTTCCGGCTTTTAGACGGATTGCTTCCCAAGGATGTTAAGGATTTATTTGAAATCCGTTTGAGTACTTTCTTTTTCACAAAAAATTCCAATGCATGGGATATTGGCGGTGGTTTGAAGTTTATCATGAAAAATGATCCTGAACAGGATAATCCCGTGTACCGGATGTTTAATTCAGTCTTTCCTGTACAAAAAACAGAGGCAGGTGATCAGACTGCGGATCGCGATCATGTTCTTGAAGGAATATTGGAATACGATTCGGGTGAGGGATTGAATTTAACATTTTTTAATAATTCAGCACTAATTATCCCTAATTTCTTTAATACAATTCTGGGCAAACAGGATGACTCAGATACAAGTAATAAACATGAGAATAAGACCACCAGAGCCATAATTGACTGGGTAAGAGATAACCTAAAGTTCGATCCGGAAGAGGTATTGGATTTCGGAACCAGTATGATCCTTTTGGAAAAGATTACTTTTAATATCAATAAAGAGCTGAACATCGACTCTACAGTTGCCTTTGGTCTTCCTTCAAAGTTAAATGACCGGCTGTTTGGTGATTCCAGGTTTAATGGTCTTATTGTTACCTGTAAAGAATCTGATTTTGCGTGTTCCGGAGATTTTGAAACAAAAACTTCGGATAAACAGGACCAGGCAAAAAAAGGAGATGAAAATGAAAGCGATCATTTCCAACGGGCAACTATAAAGATTGGCTCCGATAAAATAAGTGGCAGGGTCGATAAATTCAACCTGATCAACTACGAACATCTGTCTAAAATTATGCCGAAGGGCTATGATGATATATCTAAGGCGATAAGTGAGAAAGAAAACAAACTTCTGTTCAATCTCGATGCCCTTGTTAAAGATACTGATAAGTCTGAATCTGATACTGATGATGAAAAAACAAAATACGGTACCTTCAGTCTGAATAAACCTGAGTTAGCTTTGGACACAACAACAGGTTCATTTGTTTGCAGTTTAGGATTCGAGATTACATCCGACCATTTCCGGTTACCGGTCAGACCGCTGTTTGATAAGTTCCTGATAAATCTGCTGCCGGAGAAGTCTACGCACAGGAAACTAAATGAATTTAGAAGTGACTTACAGGCTATTTCAGAACAATTGACCGATTCAATAGAAATCAAGAATATCGATTTTATCACCAAAGATCCAAAAACAGGTAAAAGAGGCATTGACTTAAATGGGCTGATCGATTTTTTCAGGCAATTCATTCCTCTTGCCAAACTGCAACAGGGTGATGTTATTCTTGCCCGATTCAACAAAACTTTAAAAGATAACTCAGAGGTATTTATTAATAACCTCCCGGAAAGACTTACTGATTACATGAGTATTAAGATGCCCAGGGGTATTGATTTTAAAATCGAGATTACTGCGGACAAATCAATATCATTTCGTTTTGAAGTGCCTCAAAGTCAGACCACAGATGTAAAATCGTCCGATTTTTCGGAATATATCCAGATACTGATGCCGGCTGCAGGTCCCACGGCTCTCATGCCTTTTGAATGGATTGGAATAAGATTAAGTAAAATAGGATTTGGCTCAGCAGTCTTTAACCAGGCATTCAGACTTGATCTTTCAATGACTGTGGATACTTTTAATATTCCCGAAATCTTGCTTGGAATAGCGGAAGCAGAACTCCTTGAAAAATACGACGGATTGAAAGCTGACAAAACCATCGGTAAATATCTGCCCTCAAAAGATACGATGCAATTTATTTTGCCGGACCCCAAAAAGATGTGCCATACATTTGAAACCGAAAACCTGATCTTGCTGATATTCATTATAAAAATTCCAGCGCCGCCCATCCCCATCCCAATACCTGTGCCCACTTTCTATGATAAACTCTATATCAACTACAATGGACTATTGGGAGAGACTTTAAAATTTCTCGCAAATTTTCCTATTCCAAAAATCAGCTTTTTGCCACTGTTTACCACATTTTTGAGCCTGATTGAATTTTGCAGCAATGAAGATGAAGTAATGCCTGTTCCCTCATATGGCAACTGGAACAGTCCTGATGTTAAGAAAAAAGGAATATTCCCGCCTATCAATATAGGTCCCGTTTACTTCCAACTGCCCGGTATTATCGGTTATGAAAAGGATAGCAACGGACCTCGCCGGAGGATTACAATCGGTACTGCTATTCAGCATAACCTCTATTTCATTGATATTGTAAATATGCTTGCCAATACAGTAAAGTTTTTCCTGTTATCAGTTGTGAATAAGGAATGGAAGCGGATACCGGTGGACAGCGCATGCGATAGTAATCATGGTAAGGGGCCAGAGCTGCCATTAAATTACTTTGTGCAATATACTCCTCAGGAAATGCGCATTGGTGTTAAAAAGGTAATGCTTTTTGGATTAGCAGAGCTGGATTTTGCATGGGCGATTGCAGCGCCCGGCGAGTTGAGTGAAAACGAGATCCGGTCAAAGCTTGCATCGTTGATATCAAGCGATAAAAATTCACAGCCGGATTCTGCCTTACTGGATCCATCCGGTGTGAAAGATGATGATCAGAGGATACTATTCTACAATTATTTTAACGGCAGCCTTATTGACTGTATAAATATCAGGGCGTTTAACCTTTCAAGGTTTATTCTTTCCGGTAAGATTGAAGATAATTCAGAGCCATTCAGCCTGAAGTCAAAAAGCAATATCATAGTCACTTTTTTTGATCAGGTCCTGTTCAGTGCTGTTTCCGACCTTGAATTTACCAATGACGGCCTCATTGTTCGTGGAAAGGTAAACATCCCGAAATTCCTGCCTGTTCATGTGAAAGAATCGGCAACTTTAAAAATATCAAATAAAGGCGAATTTGCAATTGAGCTTGATTATGACACAGGCATGAATTTCGGCGGTCTGGCTTTTTGCAAACAGACAGAGAATACGGATGATATACATGTAAATGGCGGACTGCTCTTAATCATCAGTAAAAGCGGATTTTTCCTGAAAGTCGATTCTCAGGCAAAGCTGTTTGGTGTAGAGGTGGATGTTGAAGGCTGCCTGGATATCCATAAAGACACATACAGCGGAGATCTATCAATAACAGCGGAAAGCAAAGATATTAAGATATTTGGTTACTCGTTTGACTTAAAGGAAGAGACTAAACTGTCCATCAATAATCTGACTTCAAGCCTGGAAATATTTTCAAACATAAATTTACCATTTAATAATACTGTTTCGGCATACGGCAAGGTGACAATTGATGCAGGCCGGTTATTTGATGAAAGCGTTTCTATGGACCTGGAATTATATGGTGACAGGAAAGGTCAGCCGGTATCACTAAAACTCGGTACAGGATCTTTAACCGCGGTTTTGACAGGTATGTGTTCACTTCATTTGTCAAATGCCGTTTCAAATATAAAAGTACGCACGGCCTCAATATCAACAACTCTGTTCGGCACACTGAGCATTGCTGATACCGAACTCAATTTATCAGCAGATATTGAATTTAATCCGCATTCATCACTTACCATCGGAGTGCCCAATGTGCTGGAAGTTATCATGGACGCTGGGTTAAATATCACATTAAAGCAGGGTGTTTTAAAAATTCAGCCAACCTCGAAGCCGAAGATAAAGATAGCAGGCTGTTCACCTACTGACTTTACACAATTTGTTGCTGATAGTACACCATTTACTCAGCAGGTAAGTTTGCCGGGATTGAATCTTGGATGCTGTAAAGTATCGAGTTCTATATATGAGTTTCGTATCGAGGATAAGACATCAATATCATTAAAGCTGGTTAAGGCTTCCAGGACCGAATTACTAGGCTCATCTGTAAGTTTTAAGGAAGGTTTGTTCAAGACAAGCCAGAGGAAGGAAGAAAACCGGATTTCAGGGATACTGGAAGGAAAGCTTGGCCTTCCGGGACTGCCGCCGCTTGCATCAGCAAAATATTATTTGAAATTGTCCAGCGGCGCTATGAAAATAACAAGCGACACTTCTATCTTTAATGGGATCATACGACTTCATGGTGATATTGACACAAAAGGATATTTTGAATTCTCCGGCAATCAAAACTCTTTGGGATACGACCTGCTTTTGGTTCAAATCAGATTTTCAATAAACGTCACCCTTACGAACAAGCCCAATAGACAACCATTTACAGGTCATGTGACTGGTAAGTACAGAACATTATCTGCAACCAAAACTATCATTAAAACTATTAAGAAACCCTGGCGTATTTTTAAGAAAAAGAAGAAAGTTAGAGATTGGACAGGATGGAATACACTGCATGAAGCCCATTTGGACGACAAGGGAAACCTCAGCTTTAAGGTACCTCCATTAAAGACTGTTAAAGTACCAATATCTAATATCAAGATTCTTTAACCTCACATTATGAAAGGAGTAAAAATGAAAAAAAATGAAAATAGAAAAATAATTCAATGTGATGAATCTTCAAGCCAAGTTATAAAAAACCCGTGTGCTGTCAAAGTAAAGAAGGAAGATTTGCTTTTTTATTATTTTGTTAATAGTTGTATGACGGTTACACTGATATTTAAAGACTTTATGCTGGGTGGGCATGTTAGTGCGCAAGATCCTAAAAATGATAAGGTAACACCAGCACGTAATTTAAAAAAAAATTTACAAAAAATGTTTGACTTGGATAAAAAGAAAAAACAAAAACCAGAAAAGGTCAGCTATGTTGGCAACTGTGGCTTGCCTGATAAAAAATTCAGCAAAAATAAGATTGATTGGGAAACTGAAGCTGCAAATGAGCTTATTAAGAAGAATTTCAAAATTGATAATTTGGATAGTGCAACAGAGTCCACAGAAAAGTCTAAAAACATTGTTTTTGATTTAAAAAATAACAAATTTTATATGGTAGACTACAAAGAAATAACTGAAGAAGATACTCAGGATAAAATTGTTGGGGAGATATTAAAAAATCAATATTGCAGCCAAAAAATAATACTTTGATACCACGAAAAGTGGTTCCTAAACTTATTTCTTCATTCCACATAAAAGATCCTATATGTAGATATCCGGGGGTTACTACCAATGAATGAACAAAAACGGCGTATTTTTATAAGTGATATTCACATGGGAATCGGAGAAGGACTTGTTGGACCTCATCCATATAGTTGGTTACGCAAGGATCGGGCCGATATGCTGACACATTTCCTTGAAGTTTTAAAGGACAACGATACTTTTGATAAATAGGTTGTAGATGGTCACCTGTAAAGTAGTATGCTCTCAACTGTCTGTAAAAGATAGCATTTGATTTTTTAAATCTGAATATGGTGTTTTGGTTTCTTCTGACATTTCGATTTTATTAAGAAGTATATAATTCAATGTAACATATGAATTTGGCAAATAGCCTATGACTTAAAATCAAACTTAAGACAGTCTTTCTGTATAACAGTCAATTGAGGCTTTTGCAAAAATATTTACATACTGTAAATAAAACTGTAAATCAGTGTCCCCCTTATTTTTTGCCAATCACTTTTGATCGAAATCAGGGGGTATTAATTAAAAT
>JASFHE010000388.1:0-6577 GCA_050123415.1 Desulfobacteraceae bacterium
ATAAAAAATGATTAATAACCTTTCAAAACTCCGGGCAGCCAGAGGCTGAGCCAGGGCCAGTAGGTAATTATAAGCAAAGACAAAATACATATGAGAAGGAAGGGCAGGGTAGCTCTGTAAAGCTGAAGAACCGGACGCTTTAACCGGGCGCTGGAAATGAAAAGGTTTATACCCACCGGGGGAGTATTGTACCCTATTGCAAGGTTGACCAGAAAAATCACACCAAGATGAATCGGATTTATGCCAAAGCCCTCTGCCAGGGGAATTATCAGGGGGACGACTATCAATATCGCGCTGAAGATATCCATCATACAGCCGACTATTATCAGGAAAAAATTCAAAATCAGAAGAAAGCCAATCTTTGTATGAACAACGCTTTTCATGAATTCCAGTATTGTCATCGGGACAAAGGCATCAACAAGGTAGTTTGTAAATCCAAGGGCTGCTCCGAGAATTATTAAAATACCGCCTACCATTTTCATGCTTTCGATCATGATAGATGGTAAGTCCTTGATTATGCTTATTTCCCTGTACACCACTGTTTTAACTATCAGTATATAAACAACTATTACACTGGCTGCCTCCGTGGCAGTACAAAATCCTGAATATATCCCTGCAATTATTAAGAACGGGATGGGAAGCTCCCATATTGCGTCCCTGAATGAGGAAACAAGTTCGGATGCCTTAAACGCGGTTGTCTTTATCTTCCATTTTTTTCCTATATATATGGAAAAGATGCATAAAAGTCCCAGCATGAACGATCCGGGCAGAAGACCTGCCATGAACAGTTCCTCGATATTCACACCGGATACATAGCCGTATAATATGACAGGAAGGCTGGGAGGAAAGTTGAGTCCAAGGCTGCCGCCGGTGGTGACCAGGCCCAGAGAGAAATTCTCTTTATAATTTTCCCGTATAAGTGACGGAAACAAAAGACCGCCAAGGGCGATTATTGTGATACCTGTAGCACCGGTTACAGCAGTAAAAAATGCGCATGAAACAAGGGCCACAACACCCAGGCCGCCCGGAAGCCATCCCAGCAGGCTTTTTGAAAATCTGATGAGACGTTTTGAAGTATCGCCCTCTGCAAGCAGATATCCGGCAAAGGTGAAAAGCGGAATTGACATTAGTATGGGAGATGATGACAGCCTGAAGATCTCAATGGGAATAGCAACAAAATTAACTTCTTCACTGTATAAACCCAGCATTGCCGCGCCAAGAATACATGCGAATATCGGCATTCCCAGAAGTGCAAGCAGTATCAGAATAATAACCAGTGTAAGTATCATTGTGCGTTTTTACCTGATAATTTTACTATTTCTTTCAGTATGTTTAATGCAAAACGAAAGAGCATTATGATGAAACCAAAGGGTATAATAACCTGCCATTTCCAGGCTGAAATTCCCATGATTGAGCTTGTGCCGTACTGCATCTCCATGCTGATATAGCCAATAGATGCACGGACCATGAAAAAGCAGATTATTGCACATGCAATTGCTAAAATCAGTTCACGTATGGACAGAAGAAAAGGGGTTAAAAAATGCCCCAAAAGATCAATCCTGATATGCCGGTTATCTTTTGTCAGAAGAGATGCACCGATGAATGTTATCCAGAGCACCATCAGTCTGGCAAAGGGATCACTCCAGTCAAAGCTGTTTAAAAGAGTGTTTGCAAACTGAATATTAAATTTTGTGTACAAAGCGCGTAAAACAACATTAAGGAATGAAAAAATGACCATAAGTGAAAATGATATTATTACAAGCCACTTTTCAATGTGTTCCAGAATATTATTAATAAATTCAACTTTATTTATCATGGTGTTGTACGATTTTTATTAAGTACATCATGAACTTTATTAAGCAGTTCTTCCGGGTAAATCCCGCCTTTAAGTTCATTTCCTATCTCGGTATTGAGATCATAAAACTTCTGTAACTCTTCACCTTCCGGAGCAGGGGATATTGTTATTCCTTTTTCCTTGATAACCTTTATTGCCTCGGTTGTCTGGACCTGGAGTTCGTCGGTTAATTTTTTCATCGAAAGCTTAACTTCTTCTTTAAAAAGTTCGGCCAGGTCATCAGGAATCTTATTAAAATAGTTTTTGGATACAAGAATCGCACCTGTTGAATGAGCAATAGGAATCCCGGTCATATATTTCATATTTTCGTGCCACTGCATAGCCAGCGCGCCAACCGGAGGTGCATAGACAGTATCTATCATGTTTGTATTGATTGCTGTAGTAACATCTGTTATTGCCAGAGAAATCGGTGTTGATCCCATGATGGAAAATGTCCTTTTTGAAACAGGATCTCCTGACCAGGTCCATATCTTGAGCCCCTTTAAATCATCACGGGTCTTTATCTCTTTCTTTGAAAAAAGGTAAACATCTCCTACCTCTGCCCATTCAATATATTCAAATCCTTTTTTTCTGAATTCCCCGGTAAAAAGACTTTTTAGTTCGCTTTGAACAGATTTTACCTCATCCATGTTCCTGAATAAAAAAGGAAGGTCCATTACCCTCCACAGGGGGAGTATTTCAGTTATTCCCACTCCTGAGAAGGCTGCGCAATGCAATTGTCCGATCCTGATCTTTTTAAGAACATCAAGCTCATCACCGGCTATACCGCCTGCGTAAATAAGAAGACGTAATCTTCCGTTGCTTTTTGACTTCAGTCTGTTATCCAGGTCTCTCATATAATTTACCCAGATAGACCCTTCAGGAGCAACTGTAGCAAATTTTATTTTATATTTTTTTTCTGCATAACAGGTATCCATATTAAGAAAAAAAATGCATAAAAAAGCAATAATCATTAATGATATAAGTTTAAGATAAGCCATTATATGTTATCCATGATAAATTAACCTTAATTAAGTATTATTCTAAATAAAATAATCATCAACATTATTTAATAATGTCTCTGCCTTTATCCGGATTACCATGTTTAAAAGGCATAAGTCATTAGGGTATTCTTTATTTTTATTTATTATTTCAGTAAGAAGTGATGTGAACATTTCTTTATTCTGGGTTCCAATGCAATAGTACCTTGCATAGAAATATTGAGACAGGAATAGATTTCTATTGCCTGATAACAGGGCCTTATCAAAATATTCTTTTGATTTTTCATAGTCTCCGCCAAGCATTGGAGACCTGGCGGAAAGAATTACTCCTTTGAGAAGATATGGGAGTCCATAGAAAAGGTCAGGCTCTTTTTCTGTAAGTTTGTCGATACATAACTGAACCACCCCCAGTTGAACGATCGCAGATGGTTTATGAAGATTAAGATTTATCCATGAACTCCAGGACACTGTTGTCCATAAAAGAGAATCAAGGCCTTTTTTATCCGGTTCCTTGAACAGTGTTTCAAGTTCCTCTCTGTTGATTGTTTCAGGGTTTTTATTTAATCCGACCGCTCTTAAACCGTAAGCAGTTGCTCTGTAATAAAGATCTGAAGCCCTTTCTTTATTATCTTCTTCCACAAAAAGCATGCTGTAACCGCAGAATCCCATACTGAGTAATTTTAATAATTCAGGATTATCAGGATCATTTTTCAGGATACCCTCGAGCAGTTTGAGATTAGAAGGAATTGCCACTTTTGCCATATCAGGATCGCATTCTTCAAAAATGGAACCGGATATATTTTGAAATAATTCTGATGAAGTCCTGATTGCCAGCTTCATACATCCTGTGCATGATAATGTAACAATCAAAATAAAAAATAATGGTATTGCAAAGTATCTTATTTTTTTATTCATAACTGTATTATCTTTTAAATTAAATCATATTATGCCAAAATATACTTCCTCATTATTAACATAAAAAATTAGACACCTGCAAGAGTAAAAAACTCGCGATATATCTATTAAACCGGCATTATAAGTAAAAGATTTTTCTGGCGTTTATTAATTTTTTAATTATAATGACTTCTTTATTATCAACAGGAGGATGACTTTTAATGAAAATATTGCTTTTAGGTTCAAGTGGCCTACTAGGAAATGACTGCAGGGAAGTGCTGAAGGACGAACATGAAGTTATTGCTCCGACCAGTTCCGAACTCGATATCATTAGCTGGGACATTGTTATTGACAGCCTACATAAAATATCTCCGGATGTAATAATAAATTGCGCCGGTTACACTGATGTAAATGGCTGCGAAACAGAAGATTTCAAAGTCAGAAAAATAAATATTGAAGGACCCAGAAATTTTGCACAGGGTTCCGCAAGGTTTAACAGCCGAATGATTCATATCTCAAGTGATTATGTATTCAGCGGGCAAAAGGGAATACCACAACCCTATTTTGAGGATGATCCTGTTGACCCGATATCTGCATACGGAAGATGTAAAGTAGAGAGTGAAGTTGCTGTCAAAGAAAATGCTCCCAATTATATTATTATACGAACAAGCTGGTTATACGGAAGGTATGGTAATAACTTTATTGATTCTCTTCTATTAAAATCAGCAAAAAGTCCGAGAAAAACCATTAAAGTTATAGATGGCCAGGTTGGTTCACCTACATGGACTTATCGTCTCGCACACCAGATAAAGGCCCTGCTTAAAACTGACTTAAAAGGAACTTTCCATGCAACTTCAGAGGGTTATTGCAACAGATACGAGTATGCAAAACACGTATTCAAACAGCTGAATATTAAAACCCCGATCAAACCATGCAGTATTTCAGAGTATCCTCAGCCGGCAAAAAGGCCGCTTAACTGTATTCTTGAGAACAGGCTTTTGAAAAACCTGGGTTATAATGTAATGGCTGACTGGAAAGATGATGTCAACGAATACCTTGAGATGTATGGAAAGGATCTGGTTAAGGAAGCAAAAGCAAAGAAATAAAGAAAACTGACATAATGTCCATACAAAAACTCTCGTTTTTGTATGGAAGCGGTCAGCCATCAGCGTTCAGCTAAATACTTTTAAAACAACGCTTTGGCTGATAGCTGATAGCTCCATTCAGAAATTGCCTTTTTTCCGGATGGGCTAGATTTTCCCGGCTATCAGAGCACCCTCATAAATTGCATCTTTAGCGCCTCTTGCCTCACTGCAGTCCCCAACTTTATATGTAGTAATACCCAGTTTATTTATATCTTCATAAAGGTGATTTTCCGGCCTGTTTCCCGTAGCGATAACAATGGTATCACATTCAATAAAAAATTCATTTTTATCTTTATCAGATACATAGAGACCATCAGACGTGATTTTCTGTAAAGAATTTTCAGTAAGTATCTTTACATTATTCTCCTTTAAACCTTTCAGGATGATTTTTTTGGTTATTGCTTCAATTTGAATACCTATTTTAGGCAGCTGTTCAATAATTGTAACCTGAAAATCTTTTATAGAGAGATCAAGGGCTATTTCACAACCTGATGAGCCTCCTCCAACTACAACTACTCTTTTACCGTGAGAGCTCCCTGATCCATTGAGTATATCAGGTACAGTCAGGACAATCGGAAGATCAATACCCTGAACAGGTGGCCTGGCCGGATTTGAGCCCGTGGCAACAATAACAGCATCAGGTTTGTATTCATTTATGGTTTCAGGTGTTGCCTCATGATTGAGATGACAGTTTATATCTTCTTTATTAACCTGTGTGATAAGAAACTCAATTAAGTGATTTAGTTCTTTTTTAAAATAGGGCTTAACGCCAAGGCGAAGCTGCCCCCCTAGCTGTGATTTTTTTTCAAAAAGATCGACAATATGCCCCCGCTTTGCAGCAATACGTGCCGCATTTAAACCGCCTGGACCGCCGCCTATTACCATTACCTTTTTAGGCCTATCGGTCGGTTGAAAGGCCATTTCCTTTTCCCGGCCAAGGGTTGGATTAACCAGGCATTCAATCCTGCCGTTTCTGAATATGCTCTGCATGCATGTATTACAGGCTATGCATTTTCTTATGTCTTCAAACCTTCCGGCCTGGGCCTTTTTTGGAAGTTCAGGATCAGCAAGAAGACCCCGACCCATGCATATTATATCTGCCTTACCTTCCTTGATAATCTCTTCTGCAATAAATGGATCATTGATCCTTCCGACAACCATTACAGGAACATCAACTGCCGCCTTGATTTTTGCGGCAGACTCAGCCAGGCATGCCTGTTTCATAAACATGGGCTGGCAGATCCATTCCGGAGTACCGTCGTTACCGGCAGAAACCTGTATTACATCAAGTCCTTCAGGGATTAACAGCTTTAATATTTCAATGCTTTCTTCAGTCGTCAGACCATTTGGCACAAATTCCTGGGCGCTTATTTTGAATGACAGCGGAAAATCAGGTCCGACTCTTTTTCTTATTTCCTTTATTATATCCCGTGCAAACCTTGCTCTTTTCACAACGCTGCCCCCGTATTCATCATTTCTGATATTTGAAAAACCCGATATAAACTGGTTGATGAGGTAGCCGTGTGCACCATGAATCTCAATCAGTTCAAAACCTGCTTCTACTGCTCTCTCTGCGGCGTCTCCGAACTGACTGACAATTTTTTTTATGTTTTCAACAGAAAGCGGTTCAACTTCACCTTTAATAGCAGGGCAGGGCAGAGAAGAAGGCGCGAATGGCTTTTTGTTTATTACCCATGCAGGCA
>JASFHE010000389.1:0-6566 GCA_050123415.1 Desulfobacteraceae bacterium
TGGCTGTGGAGGCAGCGAAACAGGCTTTTCCCATATGGTCAAAAACTCCGACTGCAGAAAGATGCAGGATGGTAAAAGAACTTGCCCGGAGTATCAGGGATAATGCACAGGAACTAGCAAAACTTGATGTACTGGACCATGGAACCCCGGCTCAAACAGCATTTTTTATGGCTATGGGTTCGGCCGCAAATCTTGATTTTGCAGCAGAAACAGCAAGAACCATGATGAGTGAGATGATTCCTGCATCAGGTAATACACTTACATATACCAGAAAGGAACCAGTTGGAGTTGTCGCACTTATTACCCCGTGGAATGCACCCTTAATGATGATCTGTGACAAACTCGGAGCCATTCTGGCAACAGGCAATACATGTGTTATTAAACCACCCAGCATTGATTCTCTCGAGGCCCTTAAACTGGCAGAGATTATCTCCAGACTGGACCTGCCGCCCGGAGCAGTTAATATAATCACCGGTCCCGGAGGACTGGTTGGAAATATGCTCTCATCACATCCTGATGTGGATATGATCGCCTTTACCGGCAGTTGTGAAACCGGAAAGGTTATTATTGAAAATGCGAGCAAAACGGTTAAAAAAATGGGTATGGAACTGGGAGGTAAAAATCCTTATATAGTCCTTGAAGATGCTGATCTGGATACAGCAGTAGAGAAGCTTGTCAGATCCCAGTATATAAATACCGGAATGATATGCGCCGCTCCGGGAAGAATATATGTTCATGAAAAAATATATAATGAATTTGTTGAGAGATTCGTTGAAGGATCAAAAAAAATAACAGCAGGTGATCCCAATGACGAAAAAACATTCATGGGGCCTGTAGTAAGCGCTGAACACAGGGACAAGGTGGAAGCCCTTATCAAATCGGGAATAGACGAAGGCGCAACCCTTCTGCTCGGAGAAAAGAGACCGGCTGAACCTCCTCTTGATAAAGGCTACTATGTATTGCCTGCAGTGTTCACCGATGTCACACCGGAAATGACCATCTATCGTGAAGAAATATTTGGTCCTGTCGCCTGTATTGTTAAATTCTCATCAGAAGAAGAAGTAATAAAAGCCGCCAATGACAATGTCTTTGGACTCTGTGCCGCAGTATATACCACAGATACAGCCAAAGGTATCAGGTTTGCAAATGAGCTCCAGGCCGGGACAGTATGGATTAATGAAGGTCTTGCAGCATCTACCGATCTCCCATGGGGAGGTTACAAGGAAAGCGGGTTGGGGAAGGTAAGCGGCGTTCATGGAGTACACGAATTTACACAGGAAAAACTAATATGGGTTGATCTCTATAATGGGAAAATGCAGCAGATACCGGGTTAAGCTTTTTATTTTCAGCACAAAAATAATTTATCATTACAACTAAACAACCAAATAAGAGAGGTAGTTATACATGACGCTGAAAGGAAAAACAGCCATCATAACAGGGGGAGGCACCGGAATTGGTGCAGCAATAGCTGCAAGATTTGTTGCCGACGGCGCCAGGGTCTGCATTACCGGACGTCGGGAAAATGTCCTTGATGAAATGATTAAATCATTGCCGGATGATAAGATTGTCAAATGTCAGGGTGATGTAACAAATCCCTCAGACATTGAACGAATTATTGAAACAACGCTGGATTTTGGCGGTACAGTCAACGTGCTGGTAAATAATGCAGGAGTTGGAACAGAAGGCTCAATCACAGGCGCATCCATTGAAGAATGGAGAAAAACAGTTGAGTTAAATCTGGTAGCTCCGTTCATGCTTATGAGGGCAGTAATCCCGCATATGATAAAGGTCGGAGGCGGCTCCATAGTCAATATCTCTTCCCTGGCTTCACTGAGAAGCATTCCTCTGGGTTCAGCCTACTGCACATCCAAGGCGGGATTAAATATGCTTACTCAGCAGGCAGCACTGGACTATGGCGGGGATGGTATTAGATGTAATGCAATATGTCCCGGATTTGTCTTCTCTGACATGGTTGAAGAACACTTCGGCCAGGTTGCCAAGGACCTTGGTACAGATTTGAAAGCATTAATGGCTAAAGTGTTTCAGGATATTCCATCTCACCAGCCGGCAAATCCTGATAAAATAGCAGGGATATGCAGCTTTTTGGCCGGCGATGATTCGGGATACATTACCGGCACCGTCATCCCGGTGGATGGCGGGCTGGCCGTAATGGACCCATTTCCGTTATGTGTTAAAAATGCCGAACTTCAAATGGGTAAATGATATATATAAGGATTTTGAAAGGAGAACAACTTGGAATTCAAAGGAAAAACAGCCGTTGTAACAGGATCTTCAGGAGGTATTGGTCGCAGTATAGCCATTTTGCTTGCAAAGGAGGGCATGGATATAGTCCTTGCCTCACGTAACGTGCCAAACATGGAAGAAGTCAAAGGTAAGATAGAGAAACTCGGACAAAAGGCCCTTGTTGTTGCCTGCGACATGGAAAAGGATGAAGACGTTATCGCCATGAAGGATAAAGCAATTGCCGAATTCGGAAATATCGACATCCTCATCAATAATGCTGCTGTTGGCGTACGCGGCACACTGGACAATGTATCCATTGAAGACTGGAAGTTTATCATCAACACAAACCTTATGGGTTATATACGCAACATACACGCCTTTATGCCCCACTTTATCGAAAGAGGCAGCGGTTATATAGTTAATGTTTCATCAATACAGGCCCTTGCATATACAGCGGAAATGTTGGGCATACCCTATATAACAACCAAGGCAGGGATTATTGGTTTGACGGAATCCCTGTATGGCTATCTTGGACAATATGGCATCAAGGTTTCATGTCTGGTTCCGGGTGGAGTAAGAACGAATATAAGTGAGAATTCAAAGTATGTAGGCACAGAAGAAGAAAAACTCAAGATGAAAAAAGATACTGAAGAATTTTTTAAAGAGCCGTTTTTTCTCACAGCAGATCAACTGGCAGAAGGTTTCCTTGCAGGAATGAAAAGAGAAGAATATATTATTCTTGTTCCGGATATGCATGATATGTGTAAAGAACAGGGACGGGATATAATGAAGCTGAATGAATTCATGAAAAACTCCCTTGTAAAAACCGGTTAGGATGCTTCGCTTAATCCAACCTTGTACTTGTGTAGAGACAGGTTTCTAACCTGTCTCATGGTGGTGTGTAAAACACCACCCTACGAAAAAATATCTTCTGCCAGTCAAATTGGAACATAGCGACACTGGATCGTTGACACAACACTCCTACGGTCCCCCCGTGGGAACGTCGCCTTCCGACGCTCTGCGTTACAATGTCAGTTATTTCACATCATCATGTTTTAATTACTGTAACAAGATATAATTATGGTCGATCTTTTTCACATATAAATTATTTAATACGGTCCAATTTCGAGATTCATCCTGTTAAACCGGTGTTGTGTTTGTTTAACCGGGACGCGCCACCATTTCGCTAGCAAGAGTCATTAATCCAACATTTTTAAAAGGTCGTATTCTTTTTCATCATTGATTATCTCAATTATACTCTTTTTCTGTTTTTGCGGGATATGTTTATAAACTTCGGCTAATAAATTTCCTTCATCATTTTCAACACACATATGCAACACACTCAATCCAGTATCTATGTCTTTTTGTTTTTTATCTTCATTTCTTCTTGATGAAATTATCAGTTTATGGAATCCATAATTAACAGGATGAGGCAATCTTACCTCTATACCATTAAAATCAACTGTCACTGTATTTTCTTCCAGCATTCCCAGCAATCTTATTCTCTGAGCATTCATAGATAAAAAGGGCAATGGATAAGGCTCTTCAGAACCTCTGCCTCTTTCCTCAACCAGAAACTCCATTATCAATTCGGGGTGCACAAGTCTTACATGTCCCTGCGGAAACTTGTAATCCTCGATAAATCCAAGATCCTCAAGCAGTTTTGGTAAATCAACTTTTTCTTTAATTTTCTCTTTTCTTGAGACAAGGAAGTCAATGTCCCTGGTTCTAAGTGATGTCAGGTTGCTTTCTCTGGAATAATAATGCCTGTATATCGGGAGGCACCAGCTCCCGATAAGGATGATCTTTGATAATACACATTCCCTATCAAGACGCCTCAGGATTTCCATAAATAATTCAGATTGACTCTTGTCCACGTAACGCACCTTTTAAAAATTTTATCTGTTTTTTTAATAGGGAAATATTGTTCCGGTATTTTTTTCTTAATTCTTTTGCCCTTGCATATTCTTCTTTCATTTCATCCGGCACATTCTTGCCCTGATAGTTGAATTTTACATCTCCATTTTCTCTAAGTACTACATAATAATACACATGACCCTTGATCTTTTTTTGGATAAGGCTCCCTGCTGGAAATTTTGCCAATTCCTTTTCATAACTTTCTTTCATCCTTATGGAATTATCCAGCTCTTCTTTTAATACACCCTTAATAGCCATAATAAACTCCTGTTACCATACAAACATAAAGATATGGTAAGTTGTATGGTAACAATTGTCAAGAAATAGTTACCATACAATATGTAGATAATTATATCTTGGGTAACTTTGTAATCGAATAGCATCCTGCTTTTCACATTGAAAATGCTCCCCGTCCCGCCATTTTATCAGGGCGCATCCTTGGCGGGGACTGAAGCTTTAGTGGCGGCGGAAGCCTGCTTTAACACTGCCTACTAACTTCCCTGGCACGGCGTAGAAATACAAAGCCGGCTGACCTCCGAAATTGTCTGTCCTTTCAACTTTCAGCTCTTTTTCCCTTGCTTTTTCAATCCATTAGTCTTAAATCTTTAGCCAGTGAAATTCATAATTATGACAGCAAAGCGGATTTCACCGGGCTAAAACGTGTCTTTTCGGGTATAATGAATTACTGCCCTTGTCCGCCTCTGGCGGATTTATCCGCCTTTGGAGGATTAAAGCGCAATAGGCGCACTGTCTTATGTTTTTCCAAACAAGGTATTTTTGTCGTCATTCTCCGGCATAGACCGGGGAATCCATTTGTTTTATAGGAAGGAAATTGTGAAATGGGGACTGGCCCCATTTCTTTTAGCCACGGAATGGTGGAATATTAAAAAACAGAAGGAGAGAACACATGCATAATCGTCATATTATTGTTACTATGCTTGCCGCAGTGCTGGCACTTACATTCACCGCATGCAGCAACCAGGCAAAGGTGGCCTGCGATCGCGATTGCATCATCGACATCACAAATGATTACCTGTCCGCTCTTGTTGCTCATGATCCCAGTGCTGCGCCGCTGGCCGATAACATCGCTTTTGTTGAAAACGTTACCAGGATGTCTCCTGGCGAAGGTCTGTGGGAATCGGCAGTTACCGCCCCGGATAGTTTCGCCATTTATGTGCCGGACGTGGAAAATCAGACTGCCGGCTTTCTGGGCATGATGACCTAGATGGCGGTTCCGGTGCCACCGACGGGCACCTTGCCCGTGGAAGAGGCGGCTGCCTCAACCCCTGTGGAGAAGTCCGAGCAACCTGTTATAGTTGCTTTACGCCTTAAGATCGAAAATGGGAAGATTACTGAAGCCGAACACCTGTTTGCCGGCATTAACCCTAACAGCATGGACACACTCAGGACGCCCCGTAGCGGGTTGGTAACCGAGATCCCGGCCGGGCAACGCATGGACCATGCTGAACTTATCAAAATCGGCGCGTCCTATTACGACGCACTGGATGATAACGACGGAACGCTGATGCCTTTTGCCGACGATTGCGCGCGGCATGAAAATGGCATGATCACTGCCGGCGCCAATGCCGGGGCCGGGCCCAACAATGCCGGGACAGGAGCCATCGCTCGCGACTGCGAAGGTCAGCTGACCAGCAAGGTCATGACCTATATCACCCGTATTGATAACCGCCGTGTATTTGCCGCTGATCCTGTGACTGGCCTTTCAATGGGCTTCTCCCATTTCCGGCATGCGATGGACACAGGCCCCTACGAGGTGATCAATACTGATGGGTCCACTCAGATGATGGAAATGAAATTTGATCCCTTCGATCTACCGGCCGCACACATCTACAAGATTGGCGCGGATGGCAAGGTCCACGAGATCGAGGCCATGGGCTTCATGGCGCCTTACAATGCTCCGACAGGCTGGGAGTAAAAGTAACAGGGTCTAAAAGTAACAGGGTCGGACTTTCATTCTATGCAGAGAAAGGGGTATCTTTTTAAAAAATGAAGGTCTGACCCTGATTGGTTTCACTATCTTTTTCCTGTCATTTCGAAGAGTAACTGAGAAATCTATGTTTTCCCTATCCGCCTTCAGCCTACAGTCTATCAGCCTAGTAATAAATCTTGCATTTATTACAAAAAAGTCTTAAATCTAACCCATTGTATCCTTTCGGGTATAATGAATTACTGCTTTAAAATCTTTCTTAATTATCAAACAGATCTGATCAAACTTATAAAATCATAAATAATTCTATGACGGACTGCGAAGTCGTGGATCTAATCAATAACTCAGGGAGTAGATATGACTGATTTTGAACAGTTTGTTTTAAACATTCTAATGATATCAGAGTGTTATTGTAGTATAAATTTATCTTGGCACTACCGGTTTCTTATTTAACCAT
>JASFHE010000390.1:0-6535 GCA_050123415.1 Desulfobacteraceae bacterium
TTCTTGTCCTGTTTTTCGGGATTTCCATCTACTACCTGATCAAAGATAAAGAAGCCCATGAAAAATCCAAAAGAATAAAGGCTCTTATTCCCGACAATGCTGAAAATGGCAATTCAGCATCAATAATTATTGAGAAACAATCCGGAAGCAGGCTGGAAAATTTTCTGGGCAGGTTTCTTGACATGGCAGCCCTCGAATCCATGCTTATCGCCTCCAATATCCCGCTTTCCCTTGACAGGCTTCTTACATTCGGCCTGGGAATCGGGATTATCTTTGTACTGCCTATTATTGTTATTTTCAGGAGCCCCTACCCTGTTATCCCTTTACTTATCCTTGGTATTTCCCTGCCGTTTCTTTATGTCGTGTACAGGAAAAAAAAGCGGGAAGACGCGCTGGTCGAACAACTCCCGGATGCCCTTGACATGATAGTAAGGGCGCTCAGGGTCGGGCAGTCCGTAGATGGGGCACTTCAGGAGGTAGCCCGGAGTTTTTCACCCCCTATAGGTACGGAAATTAAAAATATCTATAATGAAATGTCCATGGGCCTTCCCTTTGAAAAGGCATTAAGAAATTTTGAAAAACGTTTTATTAAAATACCCGAAGTAAAAATCCTTGTCACCGCCTTTATAATACAAAGAGAGACCGGAGGAAACCTTACTTCCGTACTTGACGGAGTTGCCCGGACAATAAGGGAACGCTTTCATCTTAAAAGACAGATCAAGGTCCTTACGGCAGAAGGCAGGCTGTCAGCTTTAATACTTGGGCTTCTTCCCATAGGATTTCTTTTTGTAGCGTGGCTGTTCAATCCCGGATATATCTCTTTGCTGTTTACTGATCCTACAGGCAAAAAGCTGCTTTTAATCGCTATACTTTTTGAGATAACAGGTTTTGTTACTATGCGGATCATTTCGAGGATAAAGGTCTGATGGGAATAATGCACGCCATAGCAATAATGACCTTCGCTGTTGTGACAGCAGGCTCCATGTCACTCTATTTTTACCTTGAAGGCCGTTACCGACGAAGAATTATCGCAAAGAGAATTTTCGGTTCAGGCAAAAAGGCTGATGAATTTGAAGAAAAAAGGTTAAAACACTCTGACTGGGCTTCATTCATAGGTTATCTTGGTCTCAAGGCCACACCGAAAAATAAAAAGGAACTCCTGTCCATAGGGAAACTTCTTTCATACGCTGGGTATCGTTCATCTGATGCCGTGACCTTTTATTTCGGGCTCAAGCTCGGATGTTCCATCCTGCTCGGAGGGCTTTATTTTGCATTAATAATGTTAAGCGGGAATGCCGGTTTAAGGCATCTGATATTTACATTTTTTCCATTGGGCCTTGGTTATTATCTGCCCGGCCTGCTGTTAAAGGCAAAAATAGCATCACGCGCTGAAAAAATCCGCAGAGAGCTGCCTGACGCCCTTGATCTTCTTTTAATATGTATAGAAGCCGGGCTCAGCTTTGATATGGCGCTGTTCAGGGTAAGTAAAGAAATGGATAACGTAACACCCGTATTATCAAAGGAATTCAGCCAGTATTTTCTTGAGGCACAGAGCGGACTTCCCAG
Organism: Desulfobacteraceae bacterium; assembly: GCA_050123415.1. GTDB lineage: Bacteria > Desulfobacterota > DSM-4660 > Desulfatiglandales > HGW-15 > JAAZBV01. The sequence goes on from JASFHE010000390.1 coordinate 1,567, forward strand.
GAAGCAGGTACTCAAAAACCTGGCACAAAGAAACGGGGTAACGAGCCTGGACAGTATTGTAAATGTACTCATACAGTCTTCCAAATTCGGCACGGATATTGCCGAGGCATTAAGGATCTATTCAAAATCACTCAGGCAGGAAAGGCAGAAAAATGCAGAGGAAAAAGGTGCAAAAATATCAACCAAACTGACATTTCCATTGATTATGCTGATCATGCCCGCGCTTTTGATTGTTATACTGGGGCCGGCAATAATAAACCTTATGAGTAATATGGGCGGAGGGTAAGATTGGAAGTGTGGAGTTCGAAGTTTGAAGTTCGGAGTTGGAAAGGCGAAAAACAGAAGTCAACCGGCGTCGCTTTTCAGCTATGCCATGCCAGGGTCTGCCCCTACAATATTATAAATCATCGGGGTTATTAATATAACCATGACACATATAAAAACAAACAATCAATATTTTATAATATTTTCTCTATGGGCAATCATGGTAATAGTATTATCCGGTTGCCGCCATACAGATAAAACACCTGATTTAAACACTGCCTTTAAACCCGAGTTAAACGAAGTAAAAACAAATACCGGCTTAAGCAGAGATACTCCCCAAAAAGATCATATAGCCCTGGCAAAACAGCTTATTGAAAAAGGATACTATGATGTAGCTCTTGTCCAGTTGGATACAGCATTAAAAGAAAAAAGCAACAGATCAGCCGGGCTTTTTTATCTTATGGGCGTTTGTCACAGGGAGAAGGAGGAATATGAAGAGGCTATTAAATCCTTTAACCTGGCCATTGATCAGGATAAAGAATTTTCTTTTGCATACAACGGCCTGGGTTTAACATACGCATTGACCGGGCAGCCTGACATAGCGAGGAAATATTTTATAAAGGCAATATCACTCAACCCGGCAAGGGCAGACTTTTTAAACAATGCCGGACACCTCGAAATGATGGAAAAACAATACCGAAAGGCAGAGGAATATTTCAGAAAAAGTCTGTTAATTAACAATAGATTTGAACAGGCAGTAAACAACCTTGCCATATGCCTAGGAATGCTTGGAAAAGAAACTGAAGCGTTAAACCTGCTGATAAAAAACAGTCACCCCTCTAAGGCATATTACAACATGGGAGTGATCTACCGGATGAAGGGGGAAAATGAAAAGGCAGAGGAATTATTCCAAAAGGCAGAAATGTCAGTTTCATTAACAGATAAGGTTGAGGATGATAAACCGGTCATAAACGTACCTTTTGAAGAAAAACAGAGAGAGCCGGCCTTTACCCAAAAGGCACCAGAAGAAGAGGTTGAGAAAGAAAAACCTGAAGCTTACTCCAAAGTATCAGAAGCTGCGCCTGAAAAAACTGAAGACATTGTACCTGATACAAAGCAATGGGCATCAGCCGATGTTGATGACTGGAAAATAGTAGATGAAGGAGATATTGAAGGCCCTTCATCATGGTATATATCTGCCGATCACTTGAAACAGTCTTCCAATATATACGGAGGTGAAGACAGCGGGAGCATACCTGACAAACCGGGCACCTATGCGATTGCGGGCAGCATGGAATGGAGAGATTATTCACTTGAAGTAAAATTATTATCCCATGATGACGATGCCATAGGAGTTATATTCAGATATATTGATGATGACAATTATTACAGATTCTCAATGGACAGTTCAAGAAGCTATAAAAGGCTTGTTAAAAAGAGCAGAGAAAAAATAAGCATACTGGCAGAGGACAACGGAAATTACCAAAAAGGCCAACAGTATCAGGCGAAGATTATTGTCTGTGATGAAAGAATCCTGGTTATACTTGATGATAAAGTACTCTTTGATATAAGGGATAGAGATATAGAAAGAGGTAAAATCGGAGTCTATTCCTGGGGAAACAGGGGAAGCGAGTTCAGCTATCCTGTGGTCAGGGTTAAACCTTGAATGCAGAAGGTTGGAAAACAAGAAGGTTAGAGGGTGAGAAGTGCGGAGTTGTAAGCCTGCCCTGTTAAATCCGCATAGCGGGCTGCGAAGCAGCATTTAACAGGGTAAAAAGTTTGAAGTTTAAAATCAGAAATCAGGAAAGAGAATAGAGAAAAGAGCAAATAGGACTGTAGGGGCGAAAAATCTTTCGCCCAATAATCAATGTCCGGAAAAACTGTATGGACACAGCGCACCATGGAAAGAAGAAGACAGAAGTCAGAAATCAGTAGACAGGAAATAGAAAACATATGTAGGGACACGAGGCATCATGTCCAAAATGTGGAAATAACCGTAGGGGTGGTCTATGTTTATGTATCGATACTGTTGGATTAAGAAAGCCAGGTAGACATGCTGATTTTATCGTCATTCCCGCGGGGCCTGTCCTCGAGCAGTCGGGGAGCGGGAATCCACTTTATATCTTTTTAAACAAAAAATGGATGCCCGTCTGCACGGGCATGACGGCCTATGAAGCTTAATCCAACACATTGGACCTATGTATCAGCCCGACAATCAGGAGAATCCAAAATGAATAAAACAAAAACATGCATTTTAATAATCGCTGCATTTGCAATAATCAGCCTCTGTTCAGGATGTAGGCATACTCCGAAACATTTAACACAAAATTTCGGTGACTCATACAAGGCTGCATTTAATCAGCAGGTTATAAACCCTTACGCACCGGAAGAGCGTGGTGCTGTAAATTCTTTACCTGGTGCCCTTGGTAATCAGATATACAAAAAGAGGTATGTAAAAAGCCTGACAGAAGAAAAGGATGAAGAAGAGAGTCTCAGTAAAAAACTTGGTGCCCTTAATTAGCAGAACAAAGGATACGGAGATCGAAAGGCAGAAGTCAGCCGGGCCGCTTGCCGGAAATCCGGCAAGATTGATCAGGTAGGAAACTGTTAAAGGCAAATAATTGGACACGGATTAACACGGATTTTCAGGATTTTTTAAAAAAACAAAAGATCCGTGTTCATCTGTGTAGATCTGTGTCCTTTAACTCTAAATGAAGTTTCATACGAGAGGTAGGAAGTCCGGAGCAAAAGAATAAACAGGAAATAGAAAATTGTGCAGGCCATTATAAGAAGCTTAGGACATATTAAACATAATAGCAAAAAATCAAATTTCATATGAAATATCTATATCTTGATAAAACATTCAAATCCCAGACCGGCAGTTTTGGTGTTGCTTTTGCGCTTTTTTTAGTTGTCCTTGTCGGAGTACTTGCCTTTGTGATAAACCTTGGCTATTTGTATGCGGGAAAAAACAAATACCAGAACGCGGTAGAGGCCGCGGCAATGGCAGGGGCTGCATGCCTATGTGATGACAGCCCGGAATTGACTGCCCGGCAAATATTGCTCGAAAATCTTTTTTCCGATGACTATTCGAAACTTCCCGAGGGATACACGCTTGAAATCCGTGTGGGTTATTATGACGAGTGGGGAGATTATGACTTTTCAGGACCTTCCGAGTACGGTTACAGATCCTTTATTGAAGAAGAAAACATACCGGATGCCGAATATGTCAACAGCCTTTTTGTAAGGCTAACTATCGATAACAAGACGATCCTTCCCGGTTTTTTAGGAGATAATGAAAATACACCTGTTCAGGCAGCCGCCATTGCCTATCGTCAGGGATATGACCTTTTATCATATGGTGATCCGATTAACAATGGCATCCGCATCGAGCATAATTGGCCCGAGGACCGTCCGCCCCGCCTGGAACAGGTACGTCGGATCCACAGCAGCGGCGACATCTATTGCGAAGTCACCCCGGTCATGGGCCAAGACCAGTTCATTACGGCAGAGGGGACCGTCACCAACATGCCCGGCGGCATTTCTGACTGGCCTGAAACTGTTGATATTCACCCCATCGACTGGGTGGAACTGCGACAACAGGCGGAGAAAAACGGCAGGGTGATTCGTATAAAGGATTTTCGTGATTATAGGGAAAACATCATCCCGAATGAATATATCACGGACGAAACCGGAAACCGTTGCTACGAACTCTTTAAACCTAATAAACCTTCTATATCAGCATACCCATATATTTTTCACGACGGTGACCACGAAGGCAAGGTGTATTTCTTCTCGGCCGAGGGCGCATTGTCTACAGATAAGATCCATTTAGGCGTAGTCACAGGAGAGCACGCCTATAATTTTACCGTAGCATCTGAACTGCCCTTGGGATATTGCATATCTGGTAATGATTATATAGGGGGCGAGTTGGGCGGCGAGGACAATGACAGGGTAGAGGTGTTTTGCAAGGAAGATTTCGGTAATCGCACGAATATGACGAGAATTTTTCAGTCCGGTATCATCTACCGCACGGAAAAAGACTTCGAGGTTTTTTTTAACGACAATGACATAGCCCTAGACCCGGCGGAGCAAACATTTTTTATCCGCGTTATTGCTGAGGGCAACATCTATTTTAAGGGAGGTACAAATCAATCAATGTATGCTGCAAATACCGCCATCAATTCAAACTTCGCGCCACCCTGCGGTCCGGCTGAGGTGCTGCTGGGCCGGATCGAAAAGGTGGAGAAACTTTACGATAGACTACTCCAAAGCAGTTTTTAATTTCACCTCTTTCAATTTAATAATATGGAGCGGATGTATTCCACCTGGCTTTAAAAAGGGTGTAATCATTTCCACCGACAACACCATTGTTGTCAAAATCTGCATCGCAAATATTACCGTAACCGTCTTCATCGGAATCGGTCTGTTTCCGGTTAGCCGTGAGTCGGCAGTTATCCACATCGTCAGGAATGAAATCCTGGTCAGCGTCGGCCCAGGCAGTCCATGCTAGACCATAATCCCACAAAAAAGCTTCCTGTCCCGAAGCCCTTGAAAACCCTCCAAAACCCAATAAAAAGTCAAAATACCACCGCCAGAGGCGGTGGCTTGATGTTGTTAGTCCTAAAAGGTACCCCTTGTTATATACTTATTTAAACAGATTTACTTGTGTCTGTTCGATTTCTTTTTCCTTCTTTTCTTGCCA